>CALEDW010000236.1 GCA_937949585.1 uncultured Acidimicrobiia bacterium | reverse complement strand
CCGTCGGGCCGCCGAGCGGTCCGCGACGGCGGCATCCCGCTCGGCCCGGGCGGCTTCGAGGGCGTCCTCGAGCTGACCGACCCGTTGACGGGCCGAGCGCTCCTCACGCTCGGCCTCCTCGCGCCGGCGGGCCTGCCCGGCATCTGAAACAAGGTGCCCGAGTTCATCCTGCCAGCCCTCGGGGCGGGTGAGGAACAGCCAGGCGGCCCGCCCCACGTCGCCCTCGGGGACGGCAGCCGCGACTCGGGACCGGAACCCGTCGTCCTCCTCGAGGACCCGCAGTACCCGGGCCCGTGCGCTGCGGGCCAACCCGGGTCGGAACCGCAGCAACGGCCGCAGCTGCGGGGGCGGCGGCTCGTCGGGACCGGCCCGGCGGGCCACGACCAGGGCCCACTCGGCGGCCTCGGCCAGCAGGTCCTCCCGCACCGGATCGTCCCGATCCGAGCCGCCGTGGGCCGCGTCGCCCGGCCCGGGAGAAGGGGCGCCGCCGACGGCTCAGGCCCTCTCGGCCGGGGCGGCGTCGGACCCGCCGCCGGAGGCGACTCCGGGGGTGTCCCCGGCGGCCTCTCCGAAAGCGAGCACCACGACACCCGCACCTGTCCCGCACCAGCGGCAGAGCACCTCGTCGACCGACTCCGACAACACCACCGGATCCTCGACACTCAGCTCGCCCCCGACCGTGTAGTGGTGGAACGCCCGTACCCGGCGGGTGGTGGTCACGTCGAACCGCGTGAGGTTGCCGCACGTCGTGCACCGGTAGCGCATCGGTTCCGTCCTGGTTCCGACCGCCTCGGCCCCGGTGGTCGCCTGCTCAGCCACGGACCCACCCTACCCAGCCAGCCCGCAGCGGGGAGGACGTGGCGAGCTGGCCACCGGTCCGGCCACAAGTCCTTGACAGTCGAACACCTGTTCGTCTGAACTCCGATCCCGTGCCGGTGCGCCAAGGGAGTTTCGACGACCTGGGAGCGCCGCTGGTGGACACCACCTTCGTGGTGGTCGACCTCGAGACCACCGGCGGCTCACCCGCCACGGACGCCATCACCGAGGTCGGAGCGGTCAAGGTGCGGGGCGGGGAGTGCCTCGGCACCTTCGGCACGCTCGTCGACCCGGGCCGGGCCATCCCGCCGTCCATCACCGTGCTCACCGGGATCACCGAGTCCATGGTGCTGCGGGCGCCCCGCATCGAGGCGGTGCTGCCGGCACTGTTGGAGTTCGTGGGCGACGGCGTCGTGGTGGGCCACAACGTCCGCTTCGACGTGGGCTTCCTGCAGGCCGCCCTCGAGCGCAGCGGGTACCCGCCGCTGCGCGGGCCGACGATCGACACGGTCGGCCTCGCCCGACGACTCCTGGCCGGGGAGGTGCCGGACTTCCGGCTGGGCACGCTGGCGGACCGGCTCCGTCTGTCGCACCGGCCGAGGCACCGGGCCCTCGACGACGCGCTCGCCACCGCCGACCTCCTCCACGTCCTCCTGGAACGCGCCGGCCGGCTGGGAGTGACGGGGCTCGACGACCTGGCCTCGTTGCCGGGCATGGCGGGCCACCCCGAGGCCGGCAAGCTGCGACTCACCGAGCGGCTCCCCCGCCGACCCGGCGTGTACCTGTTCCGCGACCGGCGGGGCCGCGTGCTCTACGTGGGGAAGGCGGCCAACCTCCGGACCCGGGTGCGCAGCTACTTCTCGACCGACGAGCGCCGCAAGGTCGGCGCCCTGCTGCGGGAGGTCGAGCGGATCGACCACCGGAGCTGCCCGTCC
This sequence comes from uncultured Acidimicrobiia bacterium, assembly GCA_937949585.1. Classification (GTDB taxonomy): domain Bacteria; phylum Actinomycetota; class Acidimicrobiia; order IMCC26256; family CALEDW01; genus CALEDW01. Next base: position 1,179 of record CALEDW010000236.1, on the reverse strand, counting down.
ACCCTCGAGGCCGCGGTGCTCGAGGCCCGCCTCATCCGGGCGCTGACACCCCCCTACAACCGGCAGGGGACCCGCTGGCGCCGCTACCCGTACCTCAAGCTGACCAGGTCCGAGCCCTGGCCGCGGCTGTCGGTGGTGCGCACCGTCCGCGACGACGGCGGGCTCTACCTTGGGCCCTTGGGCTCTGCGGCCACCGCCCGCCTGGTGGTCGAGGCGATCGAATCCGTCGTGCCGCTGCGGCGCTGCAGGGGCCCGGTCCGAGCCCGCCCCAGCCGGGACGGGCCCTGCGCAGCGGCGCAGCTGGGTGTCTCGCTGTGCCCCTGTGCCGGTGGGGTCGATCCCGCCGAGTACGCCCGGCAGGTCCGGCGGGTCGAGGACGGGCTGACGCACCGGCCCGACGTGCTCATCGACCCCCTCCGCCAGCGGATGCACGCGCTGGCCCGCGCCGAGCGATTCGAGGAGGCGGCGTCGACCCGGGACCGCCTCGCTGCGCTCACCGCCGCCCTCCGGCGGCAACGGCGCCTCGAGCAGCTGCTCGACTGCGACCGGATGGTGCTGACCCTGGACTCGGGGGAACGGGCGGAACTGCGCCGCGGGGTGCTCTGGCGCCTGTGGCGCCCGGATTCCGGCGGTGGCGCGCTCCTGGGCGACGACGAGGCGGCCGCCGGCCGTGCCGTCGAGATGCGCCCGGACCGGCCACCGGAGCCCGGGCGGCCGGTCGGACAGGACCTGGCCGACGAGCTGACCTGCGTGGCCTCCTGGCTCGACCGTCACGCCCGGCGCGTCCGCTTGGAACACGTCGACGGCCCGCTCGTCTCCGCGCTCCCGCACCTGCCCGCATTCCGCCCCGAACGGCGGACCGGCGGCGCCTGACCACCACGCCGGCCCGGCGGCGGTCCCGCCACGTCCGGTGGCGACCCTGCCCCGACCCGCTCAGCCGCCCTTGAGGGCCCGGGTGACGGCCACCAGTTCCCCCAGGGTTCGGGCCGCCCCGCCGGAGTCGACTGCGGCGGCGGCACGGGCGACGCCGTCGCCGAGGTCCTCGGCGACACCGGCCACCACGAGGCCGGCGCCGGCGTTCAGCACGACCATGTCACGCACCGGCCCGGGGCGCCCCTCGAGCACGGCGGTGGCCGCCGCCGCGTTGCTGGCGGGGTCCCCGACGGCGAGGTCCTCGAT
>CALEDW010000235.1 GCA_937949585.1 uncultured Acidimicrobiia bacterium | reverse complement strand
GTCGCCGGCGACGCGGCCGACGAGACCGCCGGGCAGGTGCGCCGGCGTGGTGGGCGAGCCACCGCCGAGGCGGTCGACGTGACCGACCTGGCGGCGCTGGAGTCCGCCGTCGCCCGGGTCGCCGCCGTCCTGGGCCGGCCGCAAGTGGTGGTCACCAGCGCCGGGACCGGCGGGTTCGTCCGTTCCGAGGATGAGACCGCCGAACACTGGGAACGGATCGTGGCGGTGAACCTCACCGGCACGTTCTTCACCTGCCGCGCCGCGCTGCCCCACCTGCTCGACGGCGGTGGGGTGATCGTCACCGTGGCCTCCAACGCGGGGTTGATGGGCCAGCCCTGGTCGGCCGCGTACTGCGCCTCCAAAGGCGGCGTCGTGAACCTCACCCGGGCTCTGGCCGTGGAGTACGTGGGCCGGGGGGTGCGGGTGAACTGCGTGGCGCCGGGCGGGATGCGTACCCCGCTCACCAAGGGGTTCCGGCCACCCGAGGGCGCCGACCTCGACGACCTCCGCCCGCTCATGTCCCGCATCGGGGTCGCCGAACCGGACGAGGTGGCGGCCTGCATCGCCTACGTCGCCTCCGACGACGCCCGCTACATGGTCGGCTCGGTGGTCTCGATCGACGGGGGACTCGTCGCCTACGGAGGTGGCTTCCCGGCATGACCGCGCTGCTCACCGACTGGCACGGCCTGTGGGATCTGATCGAGCAGCGGGCCGCGGCGACCCCCGACGCGCCGATGGCGCGCGACGAGCACGGCCGCCGCCTCAGCTTCGCCGCCTACCGCGACGCCGCCGAACGGGTCGCGGCCGGTCTCGCCACCCGGGGCGTCGGCGAGGGCACACCGGTGTCGTGGCAGCTGCCTACGTGGATCTCCTCGACGGTGCTCGTCGGGGCGCTCGCCCGCCTGGGGGCGGTCCAGAACCCGATGCTGCCGATCTACCGCGAGCGCGAGGTCGGCTTCATCACCCGCCAGACCGGCGCCCGCCTGCTCATCGTGCCCGGCGTCTGGCGGGGGGTCGACTACCCGGCCATGGCCGCGGCCGCCGTCGCCGACCGGGGCGCCGACGCGCCGGAGATCCTGGTCGCCGACCACGACCTGCCGGAGGACGACCCGGCGACCCTCGCCCCGCCGCCGCCCGGCGCCTCCGGCCCGTTCCGGGCCGGGGTGCGCGTCGAGGCGCCGTGGCGCTGGGTGTTCTACACCTCGGGCACCACCGCCGACCCCAAGGGCGCCAAGCACACCGACATGACGGTGGGGGCCTCCGCCTACGGGATGGCCGTGGCCCTCGAGCTGCGCCCCGACGACCGCAACGCCCTGGTGTTCCCGTTCACCCACATCGGAGGGATCGGCTGGCTGTTCGCCGGGCTCATGGCGGGCCTCGAGCAGGTGCTGGTGGAGGCGTTCGTCCCCGACACCGCGATCCCGGTGCTCGCCCGGGCCGACGTGACGATCGCCGGGGCCGGCACGTTCTTCCACCTCGCCTACCTCGAGGCGCAGCGGGCCCGTCCCGGCGGGCGGCTGTTCCCCTCGGCGCGGGCATTCGTCGGCGGCGGGGCCGCCAAACCGCCGCAGCTGCACGAGCAGGTGAAAGCCGAGCTCGGCGGCGCCGGAGTCGTGTCCGGCTACGGGCTGACCGAGTGCCCGATCGTCACGATGGCCACCCCGTCCGACCCCGACGACAAGCTCGCCCGCACCGAGGGGCGGGCCACCCCGGGGGTGGCGATCCGGGTGGTGGGTCTCGACGGCCGCGAGCGCGGGCCGGGGGAGGAGGGGGAGCTGCGGGTGCGGGGACCGCAGTGCTTCCTGGGCTACCTCGACGCCGCCCTCGACGCCGAGGCGTTCGACGCCGAGGGCTGGTTCCGCACCGGCGACCTGGGTGTCGTCGACGCCGAGGGGTACGTGGCGATCACCGGGCGGGTGAAGGACATCATCATCCGCAAGGGGGAGAACATCTCGGCCAAGGAGGTCGAGGACCTGCTGTTCGGTCACCCCAAGATCGCGGACGCGGCGGTGATCGGCCTGCCCGACCCGGCCTCCGGGGAGCGGGCCTGCGCGGTGGTGGTCCCCACCGACCCGTCCGACCCACCCACCCTGCCCGAGCTGTTCGGGCACCTGCGCGAGCAGGGATTGATGGTCCAGAAGATCCCCGAGCAGCTCGAGCTCGTCGACGCCCTGCCCCGGAACCCGGCCGGCAAGGTCCTCAAGCACGAGCTGCGGGCCCGCTACGCCGGGACGTGAGCAGGCGGGCGACGGACCGGTGAGCCGGCGGTGAGCCTCCCCGAGGACCTGCGGGCCCTCGCCGCCCGGGTGTCGAACTGGGGTCGCTGGGGTCCCGACGACCAGCGGGGCACCTTGAACCACATCGACGCCGCCACCGTTCGTCGCGGCGTCGCCGCGGCGCGCCGGGGGCTGGCGTTCTCGCTGTCGATCCCCATGGACGAGCACGGCCCGCAGACCGGACGGATCCCCGGGCGGGAGAACCCCCGCCACGAGATGCTCGTCACCGGCTGGCCGGTCACCGGCGACCCCGGCGACTTCACCACCAGCGACGACAAGGTGACCACGGGGCTGCAGTCGGCCACCCACTGGGACGCGCTCGCTCACGTCGGCTACGACGGGCTGCTCTACAACGGGGTGCCGATGGAGGCCGTCGACCCGCAGCGGGGCGCCACCAGGCTCGGGATCGAACGCTTCGGGCCGGTCGCGAGCCGGGGGGTGGTCTGCGACGTCGCCCGCCTCCACGGGGTGGAGACCTTCGACGACCCCTACCCGATCACCGGCGACGACCTCGAGGCCTGCGCCGCCGCCGCCGGGCTGACCGTCCAGGCCGGTGACGTGCTCCTCGTGCGCACCGGACAACTGCACTGGCTGCGGGTCGGGGAGCGGCACCGCTACGCCGACGTGTCGCCCGGCATCGGCATCGGCGCGGTGGAGTGGCTCGCCGACCACCGGGTCGCCGCGGTGGCCACCGACACCCACGCCTTCGAGCCGTACCCGCCGGAGCGGCCCGACGCGCTGTTCTGCGTCCACATGCTGCTCCTGCGCGACCTGGGTATGCCCCAGGGCCAGCAGTGGGACCTCGACGCGCTCGCCGCCGACTGCGCCGCCGAGGGCAGCTGGGACTGTCTGCTCGTGGCCACCCCGCTGCCGGTCACCGGCGGCTGCGGAGGCCTCGTCGCCCCCACGGCCCTGCGGTGACCGGCCGGCGCGCCGCAGCGGACACGGTACGGGCCGCGGTGCTGGTGGCGCCGCGCCGGCTCGTGGTGCGCGACCTGCCCCGGCCCGCCACCGCGCCCGACACCGGCCTGGTGCGGGTGGAGGCGTGCGGGTTGTGCGGTACCGACCACGAGCAGTTCACCGGGGAGTTGTTCGGGGGGCGGGCATGCATTCCCGGTCACGAGGCGGTGGGGATCGTCGAGGAGATCGGTGCCGTCGCGGCCCGGCGCCTGGGCGTGCGCGAAGGCGACCGGGTGGTCGTGGAGGTGTTCCAGTCGTGCCGAACCTGTCCGGCCTGCCGGTCGGGCGACGCCCGACGCTGCGAACGCCACGGGCTCGCCGACATGTACGGGTTCCGACCCCTTGACGACCCACCCGGTCTGTGGGGCGGCTACGCCACCCACCTGGTCCTGGCGCCCGATGCCTGCGTACTGCAGGTGCCCAGCGGGCTGGATCCCGCGACCGCCACGCTGTGCAACCCGCTGGGGGCCGGGCTGCGCTGGGCGGTGCGCGTGCCCGAGGCGGTCGGGGCCCGCCTGGACGGTGCGGTGGTGGTGGTGCTCGGGCCCGGGGTGCGGGGACTGGCCGCGCTGGTCGGGACCCGGCGCGCCGGAGCGGGGTTCGTGGCCGTCACCGGCGTCGGACCCCGAGACGCCCACCGCCTGGCCCTCGCCTCCCGGCTCGGCGCCGACCTGGTGATCGACGTCACCGGCACCGACCCGGTGCGGGCCGTGCGCGACGCGACGGGCGGCGGCGCCGACGTGGTGGTGGACGTGACCGCGAAGGCCCCCGGCGCGCTCGCCCAGGCCGTCGCCCTGGCTCGGCCCGGCGGCACCGTGGTGCTGGCCGGGACCCGGGGCGACGATGCCGTCCCCGGGTTCCACCCCGACCACGTGGTGGTCAAGGAGCTGCGGATCGTCGGCGCACTGGGCGTCGACGCGACCGACTACGCGGAGGCACTGGCGATGCTGGCCGAGGGCCGCAGCGGCTACGAGACGATCCCGCACACCACCGCCGGCCTCGACGAGGCGGCCGGGCTGCTCGCCCGCATGGCCGGCGACGCGGCCGTACCCGCCGTCGCCGGCTCCGGCGGCGACACCGACGTTCCGGTCCACGGGGTGATCGTCCCGTGAGCGCCCCGGTACCGGAACCGAGGGTCCCGCCGCTGCCGGTCGACGAGGCCCGCCGCGCCGCCGAGGGGGCCGGGATCCCCGCCGGGCTCGGCGAGCTCAACGTGTTCCGGGTGCTGCTCACCCACCCGCCGCTGGCCCGGGCGCTGAACGACCTGCTGGGGCCGCTGCTCGGGCGGCCCACCCTCGACCCCCGGCTGCGGGAGCTGGTGATCATGCGGGTGGCCTGGCGCACCGGCAGCGCCTACGAGTGGGCCCAGCACTGGCGGCTCGGTCCCGGGTTCGGCGCCGCCGCCGACGACCTCGCCGCGGTGCGCGACTGGCGTGCCTCGCCCCGGTTCGGACGGACCGAGCGGGCGGTGCTCGCCGCCGTCGACGAGACCCTCGACGGCCGGGCCCTCGGCGACGGCACGTGGTCGGCGCTCCTGGCGGCCCTCGGCGGCGATGTGCGCGCGGCCATGGAGTGCTGCGTCGTGATCGGTGCCTACCAAGCCCTCTCGGGCGTGCTGCGCACCCTGGGGGTGCCGCTCGACGCGGGGCTCGTCCCGTGGGGGCCGGACGGGCACCCGCCCCCTGCGGCCGGCGGTTCCCCTCCCGAGCTGCCGTACGCGACCCTGGAGGAGGCCTGCGACGCGTTCGGGCGGGTGAACGCCGGCAAGGTCGAGGCGTTCCGGGCCCTCGGGCTCCCCGTCGTCGTCGGTGAGCGCGAAGGCGCCCGCTTCCGGGACGCGTACTCCGGGCGGTGGTACTGGAACTGCCACTGCAACGGCGGGGTGTTCAACCTCGGGCACCGCCATCCCCGCATCGTCGGCGCGCTCGTCTCGGCGCTCGAGCACCTCGACGTCGGCAACCACCACCTCATCTCGCCGTGGCGGGCCCGGCTCGCCGACCGGCTAGCGGCCACCACCGGCGGGCGCCTCGGGGGGGTGGCGTTCGGGGTGAGCGGCAGCGAGGTCGTCGACCTGGCGGTCAAGCTCGCCCGTGGCGCCACCGGCCGCGCCGGGATCGTCTCGGCCGTCGGCGGCTACCACGGCGTCACCGGGTACGCCATGGCCGCCGGCGACCCCGCCTACCGCGACCCGTTCGGACCCCGCGCCCCCGGGTTCACGCAGGTGCCCTGGGGCGACCTCGAGGCCATGGACGCCGCGATCGGGACCGACACCGCCGCGGTGCTGCTCGAGGCGATCCCCGCCACCCTCGGGTTCCCGATGCCGCCCCCCGGCTACCTGCGGGCGGTGGGGGAGCTGTGCCGGTCACGGGGTGCGCTGCTCATCCTCGACGAGGTGCAGACCGGTCTCGGGCGCACCGGCACCGTGTGGAGCCACACCCAGGACGGCGCCGAGCCCGACATGGTCGTGTGCGGCAAGGGCCTGTCGGGCGGCCTGTACCCGATCACCGCACTGCTCACCACCGCCGAGGTGCACCGCGTGCTCGACGAGCACCCCTTCGCCCACAGCGGCACCTTCGACGGCGCCGAGCTCGGCTGCGTGGCCGCCTCCGCCGTACTGGAGGTGGTGACCGACCCGGCGTTCCTCGCCCGGGTGCGGGATCTCGGGGCACGGTTCGAGGCCGGCCTCACCGGGGGTCCGTTCGCGCTGCGCCGCCGGGGCATGACGATGGGGCTCGCCTTTCCCCACCCGCAGGGCGGGATGCACGCCGCGGCGGCGCTCATCGACGCCGGCGTGTTCGCGGTGTGGGCGAACAACGACCCCTCCGTGCTGCAGTTCAAGCCACCGCTGACCTGCACCGACGACGAGGCCGACGAGATCGTCCGGGCCGTGCGCGCCGCCCTCGGATGACCGCCCCGACCGGGCCTCTGATCGGCGACGACGAGCTCGCCGCGCTCGAGGGCGACGTGCAGCGGGCGCTCGCGGCCGGGCGCCAGGCGGGGCTGGCGGTGCTGGGCTACGGCGAGATCACCCTCGTGCTCGGCTGGCCGCCCGACGTGCCCCGGGTGGCCTGCAAGCGCCTGCCGCCGTTCCCGGACGCCGCCCGGGCTTCCCGCTACCTCGAGGTGATCGACGGGTACCTGGCGGCGCTGCGCGCCGGCGGCGTCGACGTGGTGCCGACCGAGCTGCACGCCCTTCCGTCGGCGACCCGCGACGGGCGGGTGATCGGCTGGGCCGTCCAGCCGATCCTCGACCCGGCCACGCTCGGTCCGGCCGTGCTGCGCCGGGCGCCGGTGGCGGAGACCCACCCGATGCTGGAGGCGATCGCCGCCGTCACCGCCGCCGCGGTGGGGCCGCGCACCGGCATCGACGCGCAGCTCTCCAACTGGGCCTGGGACGGGGGGCGCCTCCGGTACCTCGACGTGACCACCCCCTTCGCCTGGGACGCCGACGACCGGCTCCTGCTCGACCTCGACACGCTCGTCGCCGCGCTGCCGGCACCGATGCGGGCGGTGACGAAGCGCTTCGTGGCCGGCGAGGTGATCCGCAAGTACCGCCGCGCCCGTGACGCCCTCCTCGACCTGTGCGGCAACCTGCACAAGGAGCGGCTGGAGGCCTGGGTGCCGGCCGCGGTCGGTGCCGCCAACGCGGTGCTCGGTCCGACCGACACGCCGATCACCGCTGCGGAGGCCCGCCGCTACTACTGCGGCGACGCGCGCCTGTGGGCGTTCATGCTCGCGGCCCGGCGGGCCGACGCCTCCTGGCAGCGGCGGGTGCGCCGGCGACCCTACCCCTTCCTGCTCCCCGGCCGGATCCGGCGCTGAGCCGGCGGGCGGGAGGCCTCGGCGGTGAACGCGTCGAACAGGCGCTGCTGGGCAGGGTCGTCCGCCGCGGTGTCCTCCGGGTGCCACTGCACCCCGACCACCCAGGCGTCACCGTCGAGTTCGACGGCCTCGACCGTACCGTCCGGCGCCCAGGCGGTCACGGAGAGCCCCGTCCCGAGCCGGTCGACCGCCTGGTGGTGGTGCGAGGAGCAGACCGCTGCGGTCGTGCCCATCGCCGCCGCGATGCGGCTCGCCGGGGCCAGGCGGACGGGATGGAGGGCCGCCCCGGCCTCGGTGCCGGGGATCCCGTGGCCGGGCCGGTCGTCGGTGATGTGCTGGTGCAGCGTCCCGCCTCGGACCACGTTCAGGAGTTGCGCGCCCCGGCAGATCGCCAGCACCGGGAGCCCCGCCCGCACGGCCGCGGCGAGCAACGCCGCCTCGAACGCGTCGCGCACCGGGTCCACCCCGTAGACGGCCGGGTGCGCCGGCGCGCCGTAGCGGGTCGGGTCGAGGTCGCCGCCGCCGAGCAGCAGCAGCCCGTCGAAGTGGGCCACGATCGCCGCGGCGTCGGCGTCCCCGATCTCGCGGGGAGCCAGGATCGCCTCCTGGCCGCCGGCCCGTCGCAGCGCCTCCAGGTACGGGACCGGTACCGCGATCCCGGCCGTGCGCCACCGCTCCACCCGCCCGGGCGCCACCGCGTACGCCGGCACCGCCACCAGCGGCGCCGACCCGCTCACCTCGCTCCCGTCCCGGTCGTCACGGCTCAGAACTGTTCGAAGTTGCGGCGCAGCTCCCAGTCGGTCACCGACGCGCAGAACGCGAGCCACTCCTGGCGGGCGGTGTTCACCAGATGGTGGTGCACCTCGTCGCCGAACGCCCGCCGGGCCAGCTCCGAGCCCTCCAGCGCCTCGATCGCCTCCACGAGCGAGCGGGGGACCGTCTCCACCCCGGCGGTCGCGTACGCGTTGCCGGCCAGCGGCGGTGGGGGCTCGAGCCCGGCCTCGATACCGTGGAGGCCCGCCGCGATCGTGGCCGCGAACGCCAGGTACGGGTTGCAGTCGGCGCCGGGGATGCGCGACTCCACCCGCAGCGACGGGCCGTGCCCCACGATCCGGAACCCGCAGGTGCGGTTGTCGCGCCCCCAGGCCAGCGCGGTCGGCGCCCACGACTCGGGCTGGTAGCGCTTGTAGGAGTTCACCGTGGGGGCGAAGCACCATGCGAGCTCCCGGCCGGTGGCGATGAGACCGCCGAGCCAGCCCCGGGCCACCGCCGAGAGGTGGTGCTCGGCGTCGCCGTCCCACATGAGCGGCTCGCCGGTGCCCGTCGACCAGACGCTGGAGTGCAGGTGGCACGACGAGCCGACCTCGTCCGTGCGGTACTTGGCCATGAACGTGATCGCCCGGCCGGTGAGGGAGGCGATCTCCTTCGCCCCGTTCTTGTAGATCACGTGGCGGTCGGCCATCGTCAGCGCGTCGGCGTAGCGCAGGTTGATCTCGTGCTGGCCCCGCCCGGCCTCGCCCTTCGAGAACTCCACCGGGATCCCCGCCCCGTCCATACCGTTGCGGATCGCCCGGATGAGGTACTCGTCGCGGGTGGTCTGCAGGATGTGGTAGTCCTCGATGTAGCCGGCGTGGGGCGTGAGGTTCTGGAAGCCCTTCGCCGCCGCCTCCTCGTAGGACTCCCGGAACAGGAAGAACTCCAACTCGGAGCCGCAGCACACCTCGTAGCCGGCGGCCCGGGCCCGCTCCACCTGGCGGCGCAGGATCTGGCGGGGCGACACCTCCACCGGCTCACCCGTCTCGACGTCGGCGAGGTCGCACAGCACCAGCGCGGTGCGCTCGAGCCACGGGATCACCCGCAGGGTCGTGAAGTCGGGTACGGCCCGGAGATCGCCGTAGCCGGTCTCCCAGTTCGCGTACCGGTAGCCGGGCAGCGGGGTCATGTCCACGTCGACGGCGAGCAGGTAGACGCAGGCCTCGATCGCCCCCTCGACGGCGACGTGCTCCACGAAGTGGCGCCCCGTGACCCGTTTGCCCATGAGCCGTCCCTGCAGGTCGGTGAAGCACACCAGCACGGTGTCGATCTCACCTTCGGCCACCAGGGCCTCGAGCTCCTCCCGGGCCAACATCCCCCCCGGTGCGTTCACCGCGTCACCTCCCGCTCCTGTTCGTCGGTCCTCGGTCCTGCTCCCTCCGCCCCGGGACGCCGCTTCGTGCCGCCCGGCCGGACCGCCGGCTCGGGACGCCGCTCACTCGGGTGTCACGTACGCCGCGGTGATTCCCCCGTCGACCACCAGCGCCGCGCCGGTCATGAACGACGAGTCGTCGGAGGCGAGGAACAGCGCGGCCCGGGCCAGCTCGTCGGCCCGGCCCAGCCGGCCCATCGGGATGTGCACGAGACGGCGGGCCCGCCGCTGCGGATCGGACATGAGCTCGGCGAGCATCGGGGTCTCGATCGGCCCCGGGCACAGCGCGTTGGCCCGGATACCGCGCCGCGCCCACTCCACCGCCACCTCGCGGGTGAGGGCCAGCACGCCGCCCTTGCTGGCCGTGTAGGCGACCTGGGCGGTGGCCGCGCCCATGAGGGCCACGAACGACGCCACGTTGACGATCGCACCGCCGCCCGACTCCAGCATCGCCGGGATGCCGTGGCGGCAGCCGAGCCACACCCCCTTGAGGTTCACGGCCATCACCCGGTCCCAGGTGGTCTCGGGGGTCTCGAGCACCCCGCCGTCGTCGGCGGGGAAGATCCCGGCGTTGTTGTACAGCACGTGCAGGCCGCCGAACGTGGAAGTGGTGGCCTCGACCATCTGCGCCACCGACGCCGCGTCGGCCACGTCGGTGGCCACGAACGCCGCCCGGCCCCCCGCCGCGGTGATCGCGGCGACGGTCTCGGCGCCGGCGGCCTCGTCGGCGTCGGCCACGACCACCGCCGC
>CALEDW010000234.1 GCA_937949585.1 uncultured Acidimicrobiia bacterium | reverse complement strand
CGCCGAGCTCGCCGCCCGCCGCCGGGCGGAGCGGGCGGCCCGCGCCGTGGAGCTGGCGGCCGCCGCCGACGACGGGCTGGTGACGGCACGGCTCGACGGGCTGCCGCCCGACGAGCTGCGGGAGCTGGCCCTGGGGGTGCGGGACCGGCTCGGCTCGGGGGTGGTCGTCGTCGCCGGTGCCCCCGGCCCGGGGAAGGCGTCGGTGGTGGTGGCGGCGACCCCCGACCTGGTGGCCGAGGGGATCTCGGCCGGGGACGTGGCCGCGGCGGCGGCGAAGCTCCTCGGCGGCGGCGCGGCCCGCAACCCCGAGCTCGCCGTGGGCGGCGGGCCGCGCCCGGAGGCGATCGACGACGCCCTCGCCGAGGCGGCCCGGCTCGTGCGGGACACCCGGCGGGCGCCGTCCGCCGCCGGCGGGTGAGCCGCGTCCTCGGCGTCGACCTCGGGTCCCGCCGCATCGGGCTGGCGGTGTCCGACCCCGAGGCGCGGGTGGCCACACCGGTCGGGGTCCGGGACCGGCCGGCCGACCCCGCCGCGCTCGCCGACCTCGTGCTCGCCGAGGCCCGCCGGGCCGGCGCGACCCGCATCGTGGTCGGCCTGCCCCGCAGCCTGGCCGGGCATCTCGGGCCGGCGGCGGCCGCCGTCCTCGACGACGTCGCACGGCTGCGGGCCGCGGCCGGCCCGGGTCTGGCGGGCGACGTCTGCGACGAGCGGTTCACCACCGTGATCGCCGCCCGGGGCGCCGGACGCCGCCGTGCCGGCCGGAGGAGCCGCCGGCCCCTCGACGACGCGGCGGCCACGGTCATGCTCCAGTCGTACCTCGACGCCCACCGGGCCGACGACGGCCCGGGCGCCGCCGTCGGGGAGGGGCCGTGACCCGCCGCCGAACGGCCGCGGTGGCGCTCGGGGTCGCCGTTGCCGCCGTCGCAGTGGCCGCAGGCTGGTTCTGGTGGCAGGTGCACCCCCCGGGCCGGGCGGGGGAGCCGGTACGGGTGACGGTCCGGCCCGGCGCCGGCGTCGGCGAGATCGCCGACACCCTGGCCCGCGCCGGGGTGATCGGCTCGCCCCTGGCGTTCCGCGTCTACACCCGCGTCGCCGGCCGTGGGCCGTACCACGCCGGGACGTTCCCGCTGGCCCGCGGGGCGGGTGCGGCGGCCGCCGCCGACCGGCTGGAACGGCCGGCCCCGGTCCGCTACCGGCGCCTCGAGCTGCCACCGGGGCTCACCGTGGCGGAGATCGCGGCCCGGGTCGGCGCGCTCCCCGGACTGTCCGCCCCGCGGTTCCTCGTCGCGGCCTCCTCCGGGCGGGTCCGGTCGCGCTTCGCGCCGTCCGGGGTGGCGAGCCTCGAAGGGTTGACCTGGCCGGACACCTACTTCATCGCCCCCGGTGAGAGCGAGGAGCAGGTGCTGGCCCGCCTCGTGCGGCTCTTCGACCGCCGGGCGGCGCGCCTCGGCCTCGACCGGGCCCCCGACCCGTACGCCGCGGTCATCGTCGCCTCCCTCGTGCAGGGCGAGGCCCGCCTCGACGAGGAACGGCCGGTGATCGCGGGGGTCGTCGCCAACCGGCTGGCGGCCGGGATGCCGCTGCAGATCGACGCCACCGTCGTGTACGCCCGCGGCACCCGGAAGGGACCGCTGCGGCGCGACGACTTCGAGCGGGACTCGCCGTGGAACACCTACCGGGTGTCCGGGCTGCCGCCCACCCCGATCGCCACCGTCGCGCCGGCGTCGCTGCGCGCCGCGCTGGCGCCGGCGGAGGTGCCCTACCTGTACTACGTGCTCGCCGACCGCCGGGGGCGCCATGCGTTCGCGGTGACCTACGAGGAGCACCTCCGCAACGTCGCCGAGGCGCGGCGGAAGGGGCTGCTGTGAGCGCGCCGGCGGCGACGGGACGTCCGGGGCCCGAGCGGCAGGCGATCGGCGCGGCGACGCGGGTGGCGGCGGTGATCGGCGACCCGGTGCGTCACTCCCGCTCGCCCGCCATCCACAACGCCGCGTACGGTGCGCTCGGTCTCGACTGGGTGTACGTAGCGTTCGGGGTCCCCGCCGGGCGCGGCGGCGACGCCGTGGCCGCGGTGCGCACCCTCGGGCTGGGTGGGATGAACGTCACCATGCCCCACACGGGCGACGCCGCGGCGGCCTGCGACACGCTCGCCGGCGACGCCGCCCGCCTCGGTGTGGTGAACACCGTCGTGCCGGTCCCGGACGGGCGCCTCGAGGGCTGGAACACCGACGGGGACGGGCTGCTCGGCGCCCTCGCCGAGGCGCAGGTCGAGCCGGCCGGCCGACGGGCGCTCGTGCTCGGCGCGGGCGGGGCGGCCCGGGCTGTCGTCGTGGCCCTGGCCCGGGCCGGGGCCGCCGTCGGCGTGGCCGCCCGGCGGGCGGGACCGGCCGCCGAGGCCGCCGCGCTCGCACCCGGGACGGTGACGATCCCGTGGTCGGAGCCGTTGCCGGTGGGGGACTGGGACCTGGTCGTGAACGCCACCCCGCTGGGGATGGGCGGCCGGCCCGGCCCGGTCCTGGCCGGCCTGTCGAGCGCGCACGCCGTCGTCGACCTCGTCTACGAGCCGGTCGTCACCCCGCTGCTCCAGGCCGCCGCAGCTGCCGGGGCGCAGGCGGTGGACGGGCTCGGGATGCTCGTCCACCAGGCCGCCCGGGCCTTCGAGCTCATGACCGGACACCCGGCCCCGCTGCCGGTGATGCACACCGCCGCCCGCGCCGGCCCTCGGTAAGGCCGGGTCAACCTCGGCGACCCGGCTGCCGATGAATCGGGTGAGGCGCGCCGGCGCCGGAGCCGGGAACGGAAACCGTGGCCCTCGAAGGCAGCCTGGAGGAGTTCGACCTGTGCGAGATCATCGGGCTGGTCGAGCGCGCCGGGCACACCGGGGCCCTGGAGGTGCGGTCGCCGGACGGCGACGGGACCCTCTACCTCAGCGAGGGGCGGTTCTGTGCCGGGGAGGCCGCCGACGTCACCGGGCCGGTCGAGCGCCCCGACCTGCTACGGGCCCGGCTCCTCGACGTGTGCTTCCAGCTGCTCCGGGCCGGTTCGGGCACCTTCCGGTTCTCACCCGGTGTGCCGCCCCCGTGGCCGGCACCGCAACGGGTCGAGGTCTCTGCCGTACTCGGGACCGCGCAGCGCCTGGCCCGGCACTGGGACCGGATCCAGCTTCGGGTCCCGTCGCTCGACGACCGTCCCGCGCTGAACGACGACCTCGCCGGGGAGCCGCTCACCCTCGACCGCCTCGCGTTCCGGGTGTTGCGGGCCACCGACGGGGTGCGCACCGTGCGCCAGATCGCCCGTGACCTCGACCTCGCCGCGGTGGAGGCGGCCGCGGTGGTCGCCGACCTCGTCGAGCACGGCGCCGCCCGGGTCGCGTTCCCGGCCGGCGTTCCCGCGCCCGGTGTGGGCGGCCTCCGGCCCGGACCGGCCGAGGCCGCTCGGGGGCACGCCATGGAGGCGACGCGGGCCGAACTCGCAGCCCGCGCCGGGCTGGTCCGCGCCGAGGACCCCGCCACCCCGGGGCCGGTCCCGGCGGTGGACCTCGCCCCCGAGGACGCGGCCGACGTCACCGCAACCGTGGCGACCGCGCCGACGCCGCCGCCGGCGCGTCCGGTCCGAGCCGGCGCCGTCGCCGGGCCCGACCCCGAGCCCCGTGTCCCCGAACCGCCGGCCGACGACCCCGCCGCCGGTTCCGGGGAGGCGGGGGAGACGGGCACCTACGTGTCTCGTGACCGCGGCGCGCTGCTGCGTCTGTTCTCGGCGCTGCGCGACGGCGACCCCTGAGCCGGTCCCACCCGGCGGTGACCGCCGGTCGGGGTGACCGGTCGTCGGGGTGACCCCCCGGTCAAGGTGATGCGCCGTCCCGCCGATAGGGCAGGCAGGCCGCGCCCACCCGGCGCGGGGGTCGCCCGCCACGGAGGCACGGTGTCTGAGGTCGAAGCGCTCGGGACCCTCCTGGTCCGTCGGGGCCTGGTGAGCCCCGACGACCTCGACGCGGCGATCACCGACCAGCAACGCACCGGGCGCCCGCTGGGCCGGGTGCTCATCGACCGGGGCGTCATCACCGAGGCCGACCTGGTCCGTGCCCTCGCCGAGCAGGTCGGCCTGGAGTTCTGCGACCTCGCCGAGCGTGCCGTCGACCCGGCGGTCGCCACGCTGATCCCCGAGTCGCTCGCCCGCCGCTACCAGGCCCTGCCGATCGGCCGGCGCGACGACGGCAAGCTCGTCGTGGCCTTCTCCGACCCGTCGAACGTGTTCGCCATCGACGACATCCGGGCGCTCACCGGCGCCGAGCTGCACACGGTGGTCGCCCCCCCGGCCCAGGTGCGGGCGGCGATCGACCGGATACACCGCCTCGACCAGGAGGTCGAGGGTGTCGCCCAGGAGGCGGTCGACGAGCTCGACGCCGCCGACGACCTCGCCACCGTGCGGGAGGTCGTCGAGGACGCCCCGATCGTGAAGTTCGTGAACCTGCTCATCACCCAGGCGGTGCAGGACCGGGCCTCCGACATCCACGTGGAACCCACCGAGGGCGACCTGCGCATCCGGTTCCGGATCGACGGCGTCCTGCACGAGGTGATGCGCTCACCCAAGGCGATCCAGGCCGGGGTGGTCTCCCGGCTCAAGGTGATGGCCGACCTCAACATCGCCGAGCGCCGGGTGCCCCAGGACGGCCGCATGTCACTCACCGTCGCCGGCAACGCCGTGGACCTGCGGGTCGCAACGCTGCCCACCGTGCACGGCGAGAAGGTGGTGATGCGGATCCTCGACAAAAACCAGGCGCTGCTCGGCCTCGCCGACCAGGGGTTCCTGCCCGACGTCCTCGCCCGGTACGAGCAGGCGTTCCGCAAGCCCTACGGCACGATCCTGGTCACGGGGCCGACCGGCTCCGGGAAGAGCACGACCCTGTACGCCACCCTCAACGTGCTCAACTCCCCGGACCGCAACATCATCACCGTCGAGGATCCCGTCGAGTACCGGCTGGCCGGCATCAACCAGGTGCAGATCAACCCGAAAGCAGGGCTCACCTTCGCCGCCGCGCTTCGCTCCATCCTGCGGGCCGATCCCGACGTGGTGCTCGTGGGGGAGGTGCGCGACCGGGAGACCGCGGTCATCGCGGTGGAGGCCGCGCTCACCGGGCACCTCGTGCTCACCACGCTGCACACCAACGACGCGGCCTCCACCCCGCTGCGGCTCGTGGAGATGGGGGTGGAGCCGTTCCTGGTGACCTCGGCCCTGGACTGCGTCCTCGCCCAGCGCCTGGCCCGCCGGCTGTGCGACCGGTGCCGCGAGGCCTACGAGCCCACCGAGGCGGAGCTCCTGGAGGCGGGCTGGGACGCCCCGGACCTGCCCGCCGAGGCGCCGGTGTTGTACCGGCCGGTCGGTTGCACCGCCTGCGGCGGCACCGGGTACCGGGGACGGTTCGCGATCCACGAGGTGATGCTGGTCACCGAGGAGATCGAACTGGCGATCCTGGAGCGGCGCGCCACCGAGGAGATCCGCAAGCTCGCCCTCATGGAAGGGATGGTGCCGCTGCGCCGCGACGGGCTGCGCAAGGCGGCGGCCGGGCTCACCTCGCTCGAGGAGGTGTTCCGGGTCGTGGTCTGAGGCCCGGGGCCGGGGCCCCGGTCCCCGACCGGTGGTCCGGGGCCGGTGGTCCGGGGCTTCAGGTCACCCGCCCCGGCGCCGATACCGGGACGAGGGTCCCGACGAGGTCACGCGGAGGTGGTCGATGCTGGCGAGCCAGGCGCGTCTGCTGGGCGAGTTCCTCGTCCACCGGCACGTCCTGTCCCGCGACGACCTGGCGCTGGCCACCGCCGAGGCCCGCCGCAGCGGCGAACCGCTGCCGGTCGTGCTGCGCCGCCACGGCCTCGTCGACGAGAAGGACCTCGCCGCTGCGGCGGCCGAGACCGTCGGTCTGCGGTTCGTCGACTTCGAGGAGCAGCCCCTGCACCCCGAGGCGGCCACCCTCGTCCCGGAGGACGTGTGCCGGCGGTTCGGCGCCCTGGGCGTCGACTTCGAGGACGGCCGGCTCGTGGTGGCCTTCGCCGACCCCGGAGACCAGGCCGCGCTCGGCGCAGTCGCCCAGGTCACCGGCCACGAGATCATCCCGGCGGCGGCGGGGCGCTACGAGCTCGCCCACGCCATCGACGGGGTGTACGGGCCGGCGGCGGCCGAGGCGCCGGCGCCCGGGACCGCCGGGTCGGCGGCGCCCGGCGCCGGCGGGGACGAGCCCGCGGGGGTGCACGTCAACGAGCTGCTCGGCCTGCTGCTCGAGCTGCGCGGCTCCGACCTGCACCTCACGGCCGGCTCGCCGCCGGTAGTGCGGGTTCACGGCGAGCTGCGGCCCCTGGCCGGCTTCGAGCCGCTCAACGGCTCGAAGATCCGGGAGATGGTCTACGCGGTGCTCACCCAGAAGCAGCGGGAGAAGTTCGAGAACGACCTGGAGCTCGACTGCTCCTACTCCCTGCCCGGCCGGAGCCGGTTCCGGATGAACGTGTTCTGCCAGCGTGACTCGGTCGGCGCGGTGATGCGGGCCATCCCCTACGAGATCGTGCCCTTCGAGCAGCTCGGCCTCCCGGCGTCGGTGCGCCAGTTCGCCGAGCTGCCCCGCGGCCTGGTGCTGGTGACCGGGCCGACCGGCTCCGGCAAGAGCACCACCCTGGCCTCCCTCATCGACATCATCAACCGCACCAAGGCCGTCCACATCATGACCGTCGAGGACCCCATCGAGTTCCTGCACAGCCACAAGCGGGCGCTGGTGAACCAGCGGGAGGTGGGGGAGGACACGCATAGCTTCGCCGAGGCGCTCCGGCACGTGCTGCGCCAGGATCCCGACGTGATCCTGGTGGGCGAGATGCGGGACCTGGAGACCATCCAGACCGCGCTCACCGCAGCTGAGACCGGCCACCTGGTGTTCGCCACTCTGCACACCCAGGACGCCCCGCAGTCGATCGACCGGGTCATCGACGTGTTCCCCGCCCACCAGCAGCAGCAGGTTCGGGTGCAGCTCGCCTCCTCGCTGCAGGGGGTGATCACCCAGCAGCTGCTGCGCACCGCAGACGGCACCGGCCGGGTGGTGGCCGCCGAGGTGCTGGTCGCCACCCCGGCGGTCCGCAACCTCATCCGGGAGGGCAAGATCCACCAGATCTACTCGGCGATGCAGGCCGGCGCGAAGCACGGGATGATCACGATGGACCAGCACCTCGCCTCGCTGGTGCGGGCCCAGAAGGTGAGCCTGGACGCGGCGCTGGAGCGCTGCGCCAACGAGGACGACCTGCGCCGGCTGGTGCAGAGCGCCGGCTGGGCGGCCTGAGCCCGGATGCCGACGACCTTCGCCTACAAGGTACGCGATGCCGGCGGTCGGATCCTCGAGGGCGAGCTCGAAGCCGACGACGAGGCCCTGGTCCTCGGGCGGCTCCGCCAGATGGGCTACGTGCCCGTGTCGGTCAGCCGCCGGGACGGGGCCCGCTTCTCCGCCGAGGTGAAGCTGCCCGGCCTGTCGGGCCGGGTGAAGCTGAAGGACGTGGCGGTGTTCTCCCGCCAGTTTGCCACGATGATCAACTCCGGCCTGTCCCTGGTGCGGGCCCTGAACATCCTGGCCACCCAGACCGAGAACCCCGAGTTGGCCCGCGTCGTCGGCGAGGTGCGCGTCGACGTCGAGAAGGGCTCGGCGCTGTCGGCGGCGCTGGCCAAGCACCCGAAGGTCTTCACCCGCCTGTATCTGGCGATGGTGCGGGCCGGGGAGGTCGGCGGTGTCCTCGACGCGGTGCTGGCCCGCCTGGCCGCGACGATCGAGAAGCAGGTGGAGCTGCGCCGCAAGGTCCGTTCGGCGATGACCTACCCGGTGATCGTGGCGGTCATCTGCTGCCTCATCGCCACCGCCATGCTCATCTTCATCGTCCCGCAGTTCGCCTCGATCTACAAGGAGCTGGACAACGCGGTGCTGCCGCTCCCCACCCGGGTGCTCATCGCGGTGTCCGAGGCGGTGCAGCGCTTCTTCCCGTTCCTCGTGCTGGCGGGCGGGATCGGGTTCTGGGCCTTCCGGCGCTGGGCCCGCTCCCCGGCCGGCAAGCCGTACTGGGACGCGTTCCGGTTGCGGGTCCCGGTCTTCGGGATGCTGGCCCGCAAGGTCGCCCTGGCCCGGTTCTCCCGCACCCTCGCCGCCCTCACCCGCTCGGGGGTCGGGATCCTGGAGTCGCTGGAGATCGTGGCCGACACCTCGGGCAATGAGGTGATCGGCGCCGCGCTGCGCGACGCCCAGCAGGCGGTGAAGCGGGGCGACACCCTGGCCCGACCGTTGGGCACCCACGAGGTGTTCCCCCCGATGGTGGTGCAGATGATCTCGGTGGGGGAGGAGACCGGCGCCCTCGACGAGATGCTCGACAAGATCGCCGACTTCTACGACCAGGAGGTGGAGGCGACCGTCGACGCGCTCACCAGCCTCATCGAGCCGTTGCTCATCGTGTTCATGGGGATCGTGGTCGGCGGCATGATCATCAGCCTCTACATGCCCATGTTCAACATCATCAACCTCATCAAGTAGCCCGGCGCGCCGGCGCTTCGGGCCTCGGGGGACAGATCCGCCCCTACGATCGGGTCGTGGCGACCGACCGTCCCCGCCAGCGGCGGGCGCTGTGGTGGGCGCTGGCCCTGAACGCCGGCTACCTGGCCGTCGAGGTGGCCGGGGGGCTGGTCTTCGGGTCGGTGGCCCTGCTGGCCGACGCCGCGCACATGGCCTCCGACACCGCGGCCCTCGCGGTGGCGCTCGTGGCCCAGCACCTCGCCTCCCGCCCCGCCTCGGCGCGCCACACCTATGGGTGGGTGCGGGCCGAGGTCCTCGGCGCCCAGCTGAACGGGCTGCTGCTGCTGCTCGCCGCGGGCCTGGTCGGCTGGGAGG
>CALEDW010000233.1 GCA_937949585.1 uncultured Acidimicrobiia bacterium | reverse complement strand
CCTGCTCACCGAGCACCGGGTGCCGACGGGACGGCTCGTCCTGGAGATCACCGAGCACGCCCTCGTCGAGCAGGGCGAGACGACCCGCACCCTGCTGCAGCGGGCACGGGACCTGGGGGTGCGGGTCGCCATCGACGACTTCGGCACCGGCTACTCCTCCCTCAGCTACCTGCGCCACCTGCCGGTGGACATGGTGAAGATCGACCGGACGTTCATCACCGACGTCCACCAGACCGACACCAGCGCCACCATCGTCGGCGGCGTGACCCGACTCGCCGCCGGGCTGGGTCTCGAGGTGGTGGCCGAAGGCGTCGAAGACGAAGCCCAGGCCGTCGCGCTCGCCGAGGTGGGCGTCCGCTGGGCCCAGGGGTGGCTGTTCGGGCGGCCCGGCCCGCTGGCCGAGATCCTCGCCGGGCTCACTGCGCCGGAGGCCGTGGGCGGCGGCGTGCGACACTGAGGAGGCGCGAGCGTGGCGGAACTGGCAGACGCACCGGGTTTAGGTCCCGGGGCCCGTCGGGGCATGGGGGTTCGAGTCCCTCCGCTCGCACCCCCGGCCGCTCAGCGGCGGCGCTTCCGTTTGCCCTTCCCGCCCCCGCGGCGGAACAGCGTGCGGCGGCCGTCCCGCTCGATCTCGGCGATCACCTCCGGGGCCGCCGCGTTCACGATGTCCTCGGCGGCATCGAGCAGCGCCGCCACGTCGGCGCCCTCGGGCTCCGGCGCGGGTGGGGCGGGAGTGGAGGCCAGGCTCCCGTACTGCCAGCCGACGTCGAAGCGGCGCCGCTCGTACCGGGGGCAGTCGTCGGGGCAGCGCCACGGCGCCTCGGGGGCGAGGTCGAGCCGGCACTTGCGCACGACCTCCCCGCTCGGGTACGTGCGGCTCTCGTAGTGGCGGCAGTCGGTGCGCATCGGCATGGGACACCCATCATCGCAGACCGGCGGGCCGCAGCCCGGGGCGGACGGCGGCGACCCGTTCGCGCAGCTGGTGGAGCACGCGCCGATCGGGTTCTTCGAGCTCGACCCCGAGTTGCGCCTCGTGCGCGCCAACCGCCGGTGGTACGAGATCATCGGCCGTGACCCGGCCGGCGCCGCCGGTCACGGGTGGATCGACGCGATCCACCCCGACGACCTCAGTCGCTGCGCCGAGGAGCTGGAGCGGGCCCGGGCGGCCGGCAACGACTTCCTGCTCGAGCACCGTTGGCTGCACCCCGACGGCACGGTGCGCTGGACGGTGGGGGCGCTGCACTTCCTCTGCGACGAGCAGGGTCGGGTGACCCGGATCGTCGGGACCGACACCGACGTCACCCGACAGCAGGAGGCGGAGGCGGAGCTCGCGGCACTGTCGGAGCACTACCGGCGCATCGTCGAGCTCGCCGACGAGGGGATCTGGACGATCGACGGACAGGCGGTGACCACCTTCGTGAACCGGCGGATGGCCGAGATGGTCGGCACCGTCCCCGAGGCGATGCTCGGTCGCCCGGTGTACGACTTCATGGATCCCGCCGACGTCGAGGCCAGCCGCCGGTACCTGGCCTCGGACCGTCCGGGGCCGGACACCCGCACGCTGCGCCTCCGCCACACCGACGGGCACGTCATCTGGACCCGCGTGTCGGTCTCGCCGATCCTCGACGCCGACGGGCGACGCACGGGGACGATCGCGCTGGTCACCGACGTCACCGAGCAACGGGCGGTGGAGGAGGCGCTGCGCGCCAACGAGGCGCGCCTGCAGACGATGTTCGAGGTGTCGCCCGACATCATCGCGGTGATCCGTCCCGACGGGACCTGGAACGCCAGCCCGGCCGGCACCCGCCTGCTCGGATGGCCCCCGGGCTTCGATCCCGAGGGCGGGGTGCTGAGCATCGTGCACCCCGACGACCGGGCCGCCGCCGAGGCGGCGCTGGTCGAGATCCTCGAGGGCCGGCGGGCCAAGCACGAGCCGCTGCGCCTACGTCTGCGTCACGCCGACGGCCGCTACCTGTGGTTCGACGCCACGGGTGAGAACCTGCTCGACGACCCGATGGTCGGCGGGGTGGTGGTCATCTTGCGCGACGTCACCGAGAGCAAGGACCTCGAGGACCGGGCCCGGGAGACCGACGCGCTGCTGCGGGCGACCGTGGAGCGCTCCCCGGTCGGGATCGCGCTCATCGACCCGCACCTGCGGATCCTGGAGGCCAACCCGGCCTTCCACCGGATGTCGGGACTGGCCCCCCAGGAGCTGTCCGGGCTGGTGGTCACCGAGGTGGTCCATCCCGACGACCGCAACCGGGTGCTGCACGAGCTCGCCGCCCGCATCGCCGGTGAGGGACGGCCGGGCAACCCGACGCGACTGGTACGGCCCGACGGCGGCATCACCTGGGTGCTGCCCGACGTGTCGGTCGTGCGTTCACCGGGAGGGCAGGACTACGGGGTGGTGCTCGTCACCGACATCACCCAGCGCCGGGCGCTGGAGGAGCGCCTCGCCCACGAGGCCCGGCACGATCCGCTCACCGACCTCGCGAACCGCACCCACCTGCGCGACGTGCTGGAACGGGCCTGGGCGACCCGGCGCGCCGACGGGTCGCTCGGGGTGCTGTTCGTCGACCTCGACCGGTTCAAGGAGGTGAACGACCGGTTCGGGCACGAAGCCGGCGACGAGCTGCTCACGATCGCCGCGCGCCGGCTGCGGGCCGCGGTGCGGCACGGCGACCACATCGCCCGCTACGGCGGCGACGAGTTCGTGGTGGTCTGCGAGGGGATTTGCGGCCGCCGGGAGGCGCTGGCCGTGGCCGACCGGATCCGGGAGAGCCTCGCCGAGCCGTTCCGGCTGAGCGCCGGGCGGGTGCGGATCGGCGCGTCGGTGGGGGTGGCGGTCGACCACGGTCACACCACCGTCGACGAGCTGCTGCGCGACGCCGACCGGGCCGCCTACCTGGCCAAGGACGCCGGGCGCAACCGGGTGCAGCTGGCGTCCTGAGCCGGGCGTCGGTGCGCCGGGCGGGCGCCGGTGTGCCTCACTCGATGATCCGGACCGGGTCGCCGGTCATCTGGGCGGTCCAGGTGGTGGTGTCCTGCACCGCGGCCGGGTAGGCGAACCGGATACGCGTCCAGCAGCCGAACGGGTCGGCGTGGTCGCAGGTGTAGGTGTCGGGGATCGGGATCCGCACCTGGATCCACTGGCCGTTGTAGGTGCTGCTGTGCACGTTGGTGATCGCACAGCCCGGGGCGGTGGGGGTGAACGCCCCCCACGGCGGCCCGCTCGACGGGCCCGGCGGCGGCGTGTAGGTACAACCGGCGAACGCCGGACCCAGGTTGGCGTCGGGCGGCGGCAGCACCGTGATCGTGCCGGCCTGGGCGGCGTCGCCCACGTCGAAGAACGTGAGCACCAAGGTGCGGCCCCGGCTGCCGGGCAGCACCCGGGCCAGGTGGAACGACGTGTTGGCGGCGGGGCTGTTGGCGTAGATCCCCATCCGTCCCCACCCGTACAGGCGCACCCCCGAACCCGAACCGGCCAGCGTGGCCCGCAACGCCCAGCGGTTGGCACCGCCGCCGAACGGGGCCGGTGAACCGTTGAGGCGGGTGGCGGTCTGGACCTGCACGAAGTAGGTGCCGACCTGCGGGGTGGGGATCGTGCACAGCGTGTACCACTGCCGGAAGTACGCGGCGAAGACCCCCGGCGCCCCCGCCTGCGGTGTGGTGGCCGTGAGCGCCGCGACCAGGTCGCCCCGGTAACCGGGGAACTCCACTGCGCACACCTGCGGGTTGTCGCTCGGGTCCCCCGGCGTGTCGTCGGGGCCGAGCACCCGCCAGGTGGTCCAGGGCACCTGGGTGTTGCCGGCCTGGTCGGTGAAGAACTGGTCGCCGGTGCAGTAACGGCTGGTGGCGGCGGGGTCGTAGCGCACCGCCGGGTCGGGGACCGGGAACACCGGGTTGAAGTTCGGCGGCAACGCCGCGGCGCCGGCGAGGTTCGAGCCGCCGTTGTTGGGGCCGCAGTTGTCGCCGACGTGCGCAAACGCCGGGTCGAAGGCCTGGACCCGCAGCGGCGAGGCCATGCTCTGCACCTCCACCGCGTAGAAGTAGCCGTTCGGGTCGTAGTCGGTGTTGGTACCGGCGCAGTTGTCGACCGTGCCGATGCACAGCCGGCTTTGGATCGCGTCGCCTTTCTGCTTCGAGGACGCCGGTCCGAACACGTTGCCCCAGAAGTCGGGGTAGGGTCCGCCGGGCTCGGGGTCGTTGCCGTAGCGCGACGACGGCGACCCCATGCTGACCGCCCGCTGGTACTCCGCCACCGCGGTGCGCCGCAACGTCGTCGTCGCGAACCCCACCACCTGCGCAAACCGGTTCTGCACCGTCCGGGTGATCCGCACCCGCAGCTGGTTCGGGTAGGCCCCCACGCTCACCGCCACGCTGATCCCACCCACCCCGTCCGGGTAGCCGTTGCGGGCCGCGACCTGCCGGGCCGTGGTGAACGCGATCCCTCCCGAGTTCTCGGGCATGAACACCGCCCCCGCCAGTGCCGCCGCGTCCGCCGCCTTCTGCATCCGGGTGCGTTCACGCAGCCAGTGCCCGTAGTCCACCGCCCAGGCCGTGAACCCCAACAGCACCGTGAGCAGCAACGCCACCCACACCAGCACCACCCCTCGCTCGGTCTCACCCCCGGCGGGGCACCGGCCGGGCCACCGGACCGACCTCGGCGCCGCGATCGCCGGGGTCATGGCGAGCAGACCGAGCTGGGAACCGGCTCGAAGCGGAACACGGAGTGGTCCCGCAGGGTGACGATCGTGCCGAAGAGCCGGGTGACGAACGCGTGGCGGGCCCGCACGTACACGCCCAGCTCGTCGAAGGGCTGGGTGCACACCTGATGGGTGCTCGCCGCCCAGCCGCCGCCGGAGGGGCTGGACGTGTCGAAGGTGCGCGTGGAGGGGTTCCACTGGTAGCGGATGCAGTTCGCGGCGCAGGTGGTGAACCCGGTGCCGCTGCCGGGATAGCCCTGGGCGTTGGCCCTGTAGATCCACAGCTCCTGGGGTTCGTCGGCCGGGAGCGTCTGCAGGGTGGCGGCGACGGCGTCGGCGATCCGCGACGCGTAGGTCGATTCGGTGGCCAACGCCGAGCCGACCCGCCCGCCGGCCCGGGTGGCATCCGCGATGGTGGAGGAGGCGTGGTAGGCGCTGGAGAACTCCACGATCCCGAACGTGAGCGACACCAGCAGGGGCAGCACGAGCGCGAACTCCACGATCACCGCGCCCCGCTCGCCCCGGGCGCGCCGGGGTGTGCGCGACCCGGGCCGGGTCCGTCGCCGCCACCGAAGGGCCGGGTCCGGGGTCATCCGGTTCGCCTCCCCGTCACGGGTTCCACCTCCGGGCACCACCCGGCCCGGTGCGCCGCCGACACCGCCTCCAGCTGCGAGCCCACCCCGAGCTTGGTGAGGATCGAGCGGATCTGGCTGCGGACCGTGGCGAGCGACACGTAGGCCGCGGCGGCGATCTCCGCGGCGCTGCGCCCCTCCATGAGCCCACCCAGCACCGCCTGCTCCCGCGGCGTGAGCGTGCGGAACCGCTCGGTGCGGCGCCGTTCGTCGGCCCGGGCCGTCTGGAGCCGGGCGAGCAGCTCGGCGCGGCGGGTCACCGGGGTGAGCGGCTGGCCTTCGGCGGCTGCGGCCACGCAGACGCACAGGTGCGCCAGCGGCTCGGCCTTGGAGATCACGCCCACCGCGCCCGCCTCGAGGCAGGCGGCGTGGGCGAGCTCGTCGGTGGAGCCGGTGAGGACCACCACGGCGGCGCCCCCGGCGGCCAGCTCGGCGACCAGGTCGCGCCCGGACCCGACGGCCTCCCCGAGGTCGAGGTCCAGCAGCACGACCTGTGGCACGTGCTCGCTCGCCGCCGCGAGGATCGCCGCCGCGGTGGGTCCCCCGACGGCCCGGGCCTCGAACCCCGCGTCGAGCAGCTCCAGGCAGAGCGCGTCGGCCAGCAACGCGTGGTCGTCGACCACGAGCACGCGCACCGGCGCGTCGACGGGAAGCGGGGTCGGTTCGGTCATCGGTGGCTCCTCGGGGGCAGTGTGCGCGGCGTCGCGCCGGGGCGCATCGTCACGATTGATGAACCCGCCGAGGTCATCGGCAGGTCCCGGGCCGACCTTGCGCCCGAGGTGGCCGCCGCGCAACACGGGCGAGCGGCGCCGGGCGCCCCACCGGATTTCGTCAATGGTGGCGATGCGGCAGGGCCCCCACCCGCGGTCGGCTACCCCCGATGCGACGCACCCGGGAACGCAGGCCGCGCCCGTGGGCCGGGGACCCGTGGGTGGTGGTGGTCGACCTGGCACCGCCGCTGCTGTCCGAGGTGCTCACCACCCGCCTCGCCCGCCCCGACCTGCTGGTGCTGCTCGACCCGCCGGAGGGGAGCGACCACGACGTGCGGATCACCGCCTCCGGCGACGCGACCGGCGGCGGGGACGGCCAGCCGGTCGTGGAGCTGCACCTCCCCGCCGGCTCACGGGTGCGCACCCCGGCCGGGAGCGGCTACCGGGTGATCGAACTGGAGTGCGGCGAGGTCGGCCTTCTCGTTCGGGCCCTCGAGCTCCTCTGCCCCGTCGACGTCGCAGGCGGCGGCCGGGCCGGCGGCGGCCGGGCGGGCGGCCCCGCCGCCTGACGCCGACGGCAGCACGAGCACGAAGGCGGCGCCGCCACCGTCGCCGTCCTGCACCCACAGGTCGCCGCCCCCGGCCCGGGCCAGGCGCCGGGCCACGTGCAACCCCAGCCCCGAGCCGACGTCTGGTCGCGTCGTCACCCCCCGCTCGAAGATGGCCTCCCGGGCCTGCGGGGCCACCCCGGGGCCCCGGTCGGTGACCACGAGACGCACGTCGGCAACGGTGCTACCCGCGGTCACGGTGACCGGTGTCCCGGCGGCGTGACGCGCCGCGTTGTCCAGGAGGGCGGCCACCACCTCCCGCAGCGCCGACGGGCGGGCCAGCACGGACAGCTCGGCGGGGACCGCCACCTCGATGCGCTGCCCCGCCCCCTGACGGCACGCCACGACCGGCGCGAGCACGTCGGCGAGACGCACGGGGGTGACCCGGTCGTCGTCGGCGCCGCCCACCAGTGCCCGTACCCGGTCGAGCTCGGCGTCGATGGCGGCGGCGAGCCGGTCCCGTTCGTCGACGCGCAGGTGGTCGGCCCGGCGGGTGAGCGCCCGGGTGGCGCCCTGCACCGCCAGCAACGCCGAGCGGGCGTCGTGCACGCGCTCGGCCCAGGCGGCCTGCCGGGCCGCCAGGTCGGTGCGTGCCGTCTCGGCCTCCACCCGCACGTCCAGGGTCCGGCGCCGCTGGACCCGGTAGGGACCGGCGAGGTCACCCAGGGCGCTGCCCAGCACGGCGAGCCCGCCCAGCACGAGGGGTCCGGGACCGCCGAGCGCGGCGGCGGCCGCGCCGAGCACGCCGACCCCGGCCCAGGCCAGCGCCCCGGCCCGGGCCTTGATCCCCCCGACGAGCGCCGCGGCGGCGAGCCCGCCCAGGAGCCCGGTCGCCGTCGCGACGGCCGCCGGCGCGAGGCCCGGCACACCACCGGCGACGGCCCCGGCGACCAGCCCCACCGCGACCGGCGCCCCCACCGCGACGGCCGGCCGCAGCCGGGAATCGACCTCGGGGGTGGCGAGCGCCGCGGTCAAGGCCGTCACCGCCGTTGCGGCTGCGGCCACCCCGGCAACGTCGAGCAGCGCCGGGTGCGAACCGGCGACCTCGCCCCACACGGCGGCCGCCCCGGCCGCCCCGGAGGCCACGAACACCACCCCGAGGCGCAGCGATCGGGCGTCGCCGACCACCCGCCACCGCAGCACCCGGACCGCCCCGGCCAGGACCCACAGGCTCGCCGCCCAGCTGAGCGCCACCGTCGTGACCCAGCCCGCACGCCCCGACACTCGGCCGGCGACGGCGAGCACGCCGACGCCGGCGACGGCGGCCAGGAGGCCGAGCGGGTGGGCCGCCGGGCCGGTGGTGCCCCGGCGGTCTGGACCCCGGTACCGGGCCCGGTATGCCACGAACAGTAGTGTACCGACCACTGAAAGTGCTAGGGGCCGTCGGTGACGGGCCGGCGCTCCCCGGCACGCAGCGACCGGCGGGGCGGCCCGGACGCCCCGGGACCTTTCATCAAATCTGGCGATGGCAGGCCCGCCCGCATCCCCGACGATGCCGGTGTCCTGAGGGTCAGGACACAACGAAAGGAGCACCGAATGCTCAGCACCTTTGTGCAGTGGCTGCAGAGCCGGGCCGTCACCGACGAGCGCGGCGCCACGGCGGTGGAGTACGGGATGCTCGTGGCGCTGATCGCCGCGGTGATCGTGGCGGTCGTCGCCATCCTCGGCGGTCAGATCAACGCCGCGTTCCAGACCATCGTCGACGCCCTCTGATCCAGGGCAGGACCGGTCGCCGACCGTCCTTCGGGGCGGCGGCGACCACCTCGGGCGGGCGGGGCTCCCCGGTGACCCGGAACTCCGGGGAGCCCCGAACCACCTGCCCGACCTTTCTGCCGGCGCCGCCGCCCGGCCGCAGCGCCCCACCACCGGAGCACCCGCCCCGCTCACCAAGGAGCCCCCATGTCGAACCAGCGCAGAGCCCTCGGTGTGGTCGCCGCCGTCGTGCTCGCCGCGATCGGGACCGTCGGCCTCGTCGCCTACGTGCAGGACGCCCGCAACGAGGCCGTCGCCGGTGAGCGGCGGGTGAAGGTGCTGGTGACCACCACCGACGTCCCGGCCGGCACCCCGGCGTCCGCCCTCACCGACATGGTGAAGGTCACCGGCGTCCCGGCCAAGGTCGCCGCCGACGGTGCGGTGCGCGACCTGCGCCGCCTCAAGGGGAAGGTCACCACCACCGACCTCGTCGCCGGTGAGCAGCTCGTGACGGCACGGTTCGCCGCCGACGGTTCGGCGGCGCTCACCCGGGCCCGTCGGGGTGTGCCCGAAGGGTTCTTCGGCGCCACCGTGGCCCTCGACCCCGAGCAGGCTCTCGGCGGGCTGGTCCGGCCCGGCGACCGGGTGGCGGTCGTCGGGTTCACCGATCCCCGCGGCGCCGACCTGGGTCAGGCCGTCGTGCTCGCCGAAGGGGTGCTGGTCACCGCCGTGCAGATCGACGGGGAGCGTGGCGACACCGCCACCAACGACGACGGGCGCAGCACCGACAAGGTGGGGCGTGACGTGGTGAACGCCCCGACCGGCAAGTTCTTCGTGAGCCTGGCCCTCACCCGTGAGGATCTCGAGAAGGTCGTGACGGCCACGAACGCCGGCAAGGTGTGGCTGGCCACCGACGCCGGGGCCCGCTGATGCCCGGCCTGGTGGTCGCCACCCCCTCGGAGGCGTTCGCGGCCCGGCTCACCGAGGCCTTCGCCGGGGCCCCCACCCCACCCCGCCGCTACTGGCGCGAGGGCCTCGGCGGCGGTGACCCGGACGCCGCGGTGCTGGAGCTCACCCGCTCGGACCCGCAGGTCGTGGCCGTCGGCCCCGCCGTCGATACCGAGGAGGCGTTGCGCCTCGTGGAGGCGTTCGACGCCCAGCGTCCCGACGTGGTGGTGGTGCTGGTCGCCGAACCGTCGGTGCAGGTGCTGGAACGGGCCCTGCGCGCCGGGGCCCGCGACCTGGTGCCACCCGACGCCCCGGTCGCCGACCTGCACGCCGCGTTCAGCGCCGCGCTCGAGGCGGCGTCGCGGCG
>CALEDW010000232.1 GCA_937949585.1 uncultured Acidimicrobiia bacterium | reverse complement strand
CGGCGGTTCAGAGGCGGCCAACGGCGACGTCGAGGGCCATGGCGACGAACAACGCCGCCAGGTAGAGGTTCGAGAACCGGAAGAAGGCCAGTGCCGCGGCCGGGTCGCAGGCCCGGGCCAGGCCGCGCGCCCGGCCCAGGAACGTCACCCCGAGCACGACCGCGGCGAGGGGGTACAGGGGGGTGGTCGGTCGCACCAGCGGCAGGGTCAGGGACACCGCGACCACCGCGGCGGCGTAGACGGAGATGCGGCGCACCGTGGTCCGGAGACCGGCCACCACCGGCAACATCGGGATCCCGGCCGTGCGGTAGTCGTCGGCGTAGCGGATGGCGAGCGCCCAGAAGTGCGGCGGGGTCCAGAAAAACACGATCGCGAACAGCACCACCGCCGGGATCTCGATCCGGCCGGTGACCGCGGCCCATCCCACCAGGGTCGGAGCCGCGCCGGCCGCCCCTCCGATGACGATGTTCTCGACCGTGCGCGGCTTGAGCCAGACCGTGTAGACGACCACGTAGAACACCGTGGCACCGACGGCGAGACCCGCGGCGAGGAGGTTCGCCCACCAGGCCAGCACCCCGAACGCGATCACCTCGAGCGCGATCCCGTAGACGAGGGCGGCGCGGGGTCGCACCTCACCCCGGGGGAGGGGACGGTGATGGGTGCGGCGCATGAACTGGTCGCGTTCGCGCTCGAGGAGCGAGTTGAACGTGTTCGCCCCGCCCGCCGCGAGGGCGCCGCCGACGAGCACCGCCACCAGGACCGTCGGCGCCGGCATGCCGTCGGCGGCGAGGACCATCGCCGGGACGGCGGTGACGAGCAGCAGCTCGATCACCCGCGGTTTGGTGAGCCTGATGTACGCCGAGACCCGGGCCCGCAGCCGACCGGCCCGCACGGAGGCGAGGGCGGTGGGCCATCCCCGGGGGCCCGCCGCCCCGACCCTGGGGGCATGATCGGGAACGGCGGCCACGGTGTGACGGTACCAGTCGGCCCGGAGCGCCATCGAACCCACCGCCACCGCTACTCTGGGCCGGTGCGTCGGACCCCCGCGGAACGCGACGTCACACGCGACGTCGGGCACGACGCCAAGCAGTCGATCCGCATGACCGCCGACCGGATCCTGGCCGTGCCGTCGCGGGAGGCGGGGGAGCGCAAGTCGCGGGCCGGGATCCTGATCCCGGCCACCGCCAACGTCGACCGCCGCCTGGTGTGGGCCGAGGTCGTGCAGGTCGGGCCGACCGTCCGCAACGTCGAGCCGGGTGACCGCGTGCTTTTCTCGCCCGACGCGGGGTACGAGGTCGAGATCCGCGGCGAGGAGTACCTCATCCTGCGCGAGCGCGACGTGCACGCCGTGGCCTCCGAGCGCGACGACGGCCAGACCGGCCTCTACCTGTGAGCCCGACGAGCGCCGCCCCGGCTGCGCCGGGGACCCCGAGCCGGGCGCTGGCCGGACGGGCGGCGCTGGTCACCGGCGGGACCCGCGGCATCGGGAGGGCGATCGTCGAGCGCCTCGCCGCCGCCGGTGCCGGCGTGGCGATCCTGGCCCGGAAGGAGCACGAGCTCGCCGACCTGCGCTCCCGGCTCGGCGCCGACGGGGTGCGGGTGGTGACCCACGCCGGGTCCGCTGGTGACCCCGATGCGGTGGCGGCCGCCGCCGCCCGGTGCGTCGACGAACTCGGGGGGCTGCACGTCCTTGTGTGCAACGCCGCCACGAACCCGGTGGCGGCACCCCTCGTCGAGATGCCGGCGTCGGCCGCGGCGAAGGTGCTCGAGGTGAACCTGCTCGGCCCGTGGCACGCCGCTCGGATCGTCTGGGACACCTGGATGCGTGAGCACGGGGGTGTGATCCTCAACGTGGCCTCGGTCGGCGGGCTGCAGCCGGCGCCGCTGCTCGGGATGTACAACGTCTCCAAGGCCGCCCTGTGCCACCTCACCCGGCAGCTGGCGCTCGAGCTCGCCCCGGGGGTCCGGGTGAACGCCCTGGCCCCGGGGCTGGTGAAGACCGACATGTCCCGGGCGCTCTACGAGCACGGGGAGGACGCCGTGGCGTCGCTGATCCCCCTCGGCCGCCTCGGGCTGCCGGCCGACCTCGCCGAGGCGGCGCTCTTCTGCGTCTCGGACGCCTCGTCGTGGATGACCGGCAGCGTGATCGTCGTGGACGGCGGGGCGCTGCTGCGCTGACCTCGGGCGGTGCCGGCGGTCAGAGGAAGCAGCGGGCGACCCGCAGCGCCCGGTGCGCCTCGTCACCGTCGGCCTCGAGCTCCGCGGCCCCCGGCGCCGGCCGCTGCGCGCAGACTCGCGCGAACGCCGCCACGCTGCCGGTGATCCGGTCCGGCGCGTCCTCGGGGCCGGCCGTCCAGGGTGTGCCCGACGGCAGGGTGAGCTCGATCCGCAGCGGCCCGAGCGGCGGCTCCCCGGCGACGGAGCACGCGTAGGGCAGCGAGCGCACCCCCAGCCATGCCACGTGTGCCAGACGGTCCGTGTCGACCGGGATCCGGCCGAGCGCGCCGTGGACGTCGAGGCCGTGCGCCCAGGTCTCCATGAGGCGAGCCGTCACGAACGCCGGCGCGCTCATGCCCAGCCCCCACGGGACCCGCACCGAGGGCTCCAGACCGGCGAGCACCTCGATCTTCCGGGCCCGGGCCCGCCGCCACCATCCCAGCACC
>CALEDW010000231.1 GCA_937949585.1 uncultured Acidimicrobiia bacterium | reverse complement strand
GGCGCCGTTCAGCCGCAGGGCAGCCACGGCGTCGCCTCGAGGGCGAGCGACTTGCGGATCGCCGATCGCCCCGACGCCAGGGCCGGTGGGCAGAACGCCGACGGCGACGCGCCGTACTCGACCTGCAGGACGGCCTTGCCGGCGCCGATCCACGCGTCGTACCCACCGCACTCCCGGTATCGGTGGCACTGCTCGTTGATCGCGAAGTCGAACCACGGGAGCAACTGGGTGAGCTGGTCGACGTCGTTCTTCAGGCCCACGCCGAGACCCCGGGCGTGCGCCAGGGCGGCGAGGAAGCGGTTGTAGACGACCTGGTCGGACGCGGTGAGCGGGAACCCGCTGCGGTTGGCGTACCCGTCGACGTTGTCGAACTCCACCGCATCGAAGCCGGCCGCGGCGCAGGCGTCCACCCGGGCCGCCATGATCGGCAGCAGCACGTCGAGGCGACGGATGTCGAGCCAGCGCTCACCCGCCCAGCCGTTCGGGCGCCCGAGCACCACGGGCGGGAACGCCCCGGCGTCGGGTCGCCAGTCCTCGAAGCTGCCCGCCGAGACGTAGCAGACCGCGCCGGCACCGGCGGCGTGCACCGCCGCCACCGCGGCGGCGTTGAGGGTCACCCCGTCGGGGGCGTACAGGTCGATGTCGTACACGGACGGGCTGACGCAGGGACCGCCGGTCCACGGGGTGGCGCAGATCCCCACCTGCACCGGACCTTGGAGCTGGTACTGCCAGCGGGTGCCGACGGACGGCTTCCACCCCGGATGGACGGGCAGCGGTCCGTGCTCCACCACGACCGCCTCCCGGTCGAGCTCGGCGACGGCGGGACGGTCGTTCGCCTCGAGGCGCACCCGGAGCCGGCGGGTGCCCGCGTCCACGTAGTCGGCGAGACGGCCGCCGACGAAGAAGCGCAGCTCGACCCAGGCGCCGGCGGGCCGGGCGGTGTTGTCGCCGATGCGGTCCCAGCGACCGGTCCGGTGGTTGCGCAGCCTCCAGGTCCAGCGCTGCGTCGCCCGGGTCGGTCCCCGCCAGGTCGCTTCGAGGGTGATCCCCCAGATCGACGCAGGGTCCACCGCCGCGGGCAGCTCGTAGGTCCGCTCGCCCCGGTAGGCGCCGGGACCGAGCGACGCGGCGTCGCCGTCGGCGGCGGCGAGCGCGGTGGGGGTGGCGTTGGCGGCGCTCCCCTTCCAGGTGGCGACCGCGATCGGGCTCACGGTGTCGGACGCCGCCGAGGCCGGGGCGGCCCCGGCGAGGACTGCGATCCCCGACGCGGCCACGACCACCGCACCGGCGAGGCCGGCCCGGGTCCGCCCGCAACGTGCCGTCACGCCCCGGACGCTAGCACCCGGCGGCGGCGGCCTGCGCGGTGCGCTTCGCCCACGGGTAGTCGGGCTTGCCGCTGGGTGCCCGGACGATCTCCGGCACCACGACGAGCTGCTTGGGGGCCTTGTAGGCGGCCAGGCGGGCACGGCAGTGGCCCGCGAGGGCCTCGAGAGTGGGTGCGGCGCCCGGCCGGGGGGCCACGACCGCGGTGACCCGCTCGCCCCACCGGTCGTCGGGCACTCCCACCACCAGGACGTCGAACACGTCGGGATGCGCCTTGAGCACGCCTTCGACCTCTTCGGGGAAGACCTTCTCGCCGCCGGTGTTGATCACGATCGAACCCCGCCCCAGCAGCGTGATCTGCCCGTCCGCCTCCACCCGGGCGTAGTCACCGGCGATCGCGTAGCGACGCCCGTCGTGCACGATGAACGTCTGCGCCGAGCGAGCGGGATCCTTGTAGTAGCCGAGGGGAACGTTGCCGGTGCGGGCGATCCGGCCGATCACCCCGGAGCCGGGCGCCACCGGCGCCAGCGCGTCGTCGACGACGATCGTGTCCGCCGAGGCGTGCACCCGCGCCGGCCCGCCCGGGTGCGGCTCGCCCCGTTCGGCGACCTTGATGCCGTTCATCCCGGTCTCGGTGGCCCCGACCGAGTCGACGATGATCAGGCTGGGCAGCAGCTCCATGAGCTGCTCCTTGATCGCCGGGGAGAAGATCGCCGCCGTGGAGGAGAGCACGAGCAGGCTCGACAGGTCGAGCTCGTCGCGCAGGCGCACCAGCTCCTCGGCGAGGGGGCGGGCCATCGCGTCGCCGGTGACCATCACCGTCTGGGCCCGCTCGGCGGCGACCGTCCGCCACAGCGCCTCGGGGTCGAACCGCTCCAGCAGCACCATCGTGTCGCCGCTCACCAGGGCCCGCAGGGTCCCGACCTGCCCGGCGCCGTGCATGAGCGGCGCCGCGGTGGCGAAGACCATGGGCCCGGCGCCGTCGGCGATCCGCCGGGCGAGCTCACCGGGGTCGCGCACCTTCTCGTTCGTGTAGGCATCGATCCCGCCGGCGAGGGCGAAGAACAGGTCTTCGTGCCGCCACATCACGCCCTTGGGCATGCCGGTCGTGCCGCCGGTGTAGATGATGTGCACGTCGTCGGGTGAGCGGACGGGGAAGTCCCGGGCGTCGGGGACGTCGGCGAGGAGCGCCTCGAAGTCGTGGTGGTGGCCCAGCCCCTCGAGGGGTTCGCCGCTGCCGTCCTCGATCACCACGACGTGCTCGAGGAGCGCGAGCCGGTCCCGCACGGCCCCCACCCGCGGGGCGAAGCGCCGCTGCACCACCACCGCCCGCAGGTCGGCGTTGTCGAACAGGTAGGCGAGCTCGTCCTCCACGTACCGGTAGTTCACGTTCACCGGCACCGCCCGGATCTTGTGCAACCCGAGCATGGCCTCCACCCACTCGACGCAGTTCCAGCCGTGGATCCCGACGTGGTCGCCGGGACCGATCCCGAGCGCGGCGAGGGCGTGGGCGGCCCGGTTCGCCCGGCGGTCGAGCTCCGCGTAGGTGCGCCGGGCCGGCCCGCACACCAGCGCGAGCCGCTCGGGCGCGACGTCGACCGCGGACTCGAACAGATCCGCGAACTGGAACGCCATCCCGGATGCCCCCCTCAGCCGCCCGTCGCCGGTCCCGCGCCCGGTGCCGGTGGCGAGCCGTCGAGCAGGAGCCGGGCCGCGGCGGCGAGGTCGTCCAGCACCCGCTCGGGCGGGTCGACACCGCCCACCCAGCCGATGAGCGCCGAGAACCACACCTGCTGCAACGCCCGGGCCACCGCCAGGTCCCGCTCGTCGGGCGGTCCCGGATGCATCGCCGCGGTGATGATCGCGGTCATCTCCTGGGTGATACGCCGCACCGCGTCGGCATCGCTGCGACGGGCTGCACCCAGCGCCCGCACCATCGCCGCGGTGGTCTCCGGGTCGCGCAGCAGCGCGTCGGTGGCCCGGCGCAGCACGTCGATCACCCTGGCGACCGGGGTGTCACCGGCGGGGGGCCGGGCCTGGAGGCGGCGGCGGAGGCGCTCCACCTGAGTGAGGTTCGCCTCGAGGAGGAGACGCTCCTTGCTCTCGAAGTAGCGGTAGACGGTGCCGAGCGCAACCCCGGCCTCGGCGGCGACGTCGCGCATCTGGACCCCGTCGAACCCGCCCCGCTCGGCCAGTTCGAGGGTGGCATCGAGCACCCGGCGCCGGCGGGCCGCTTGGCTGGCGGCCAGGCCGCCGGCCACCGGCACCTCGTCGGGGGGCACGCCCGGCGCGGTCATCCGGCCATCGTAGGTCAGATGAGAACACGTTCTCATTCGATCCCTGCCGCCTGTGGGTAGCCTCCCCGGATGACCGACGACCTCCTGGCCCTCGCCGACCGGCTCTTCACGGGCGAGGCCGACCCGGCCGAGCACCACCCCGTCCAGGCCCCGCTCAGGGCAGCGGGCGCGTTCGCGCTCGTGGCCGACGGCACCGGGTTCGTGGCCGCGTTCGCGAACGCCGCCGCGTTCGACACCTCCGACGGGTTGGTGATGGTCGACACGTCGTCGGCGTTCCACGCGCCCCTCGTCCACGAGCAGGTGCGGGCTTGGCGACCCGACGGGCGGTTGCACACCGCGGTGTTCACCCACGGCCACGTCGACCACTGCTTCGGGGTGGAGCTGTACGAGACCGACGCCGAACGGCGGGGCTGGCCCGCCCCCCAGGTGGTGGCCCACGAGGCCGTACC
Organism: uncultured Acidimicrobiia bacterium; assembly: GCA_937949585.1. Lineage (GTDB taxonomy): Bacteria > Actinomycetota > Acidimicrobiia > IMCC26256 > CALEDW01 > CALEDW01. The sequence continues at coordinate 739 of CALEDW010000231.1, read as the reverse complement.
GGCCCGCTTCGACCGGTACCGGCGGACCGCCGGGTACAACGCCGTGATCAACCAGCGCCAGTTCGCGCTGCCCCGACCCTGGTTCCCCACCGAGTTCCGCCGCCCCGACCGGCTCTACCGGGACCACCTCGTCCTCGACGTCGGTGGTGAACGTTTCGAGCTGCACCACGCCCGAGGTGAGACCGACGACCACACCTGGGTATTCGTCCCCGGGCGGCGGGTGCTGTGCACCGGCGACCTCATCATCTGGGCCTCCCCGAACTGCGGCAACCCCCAGAAGGTGCAGCGCTACCCGGACGAGTGGGCCACCGCGCTGCGGACGATGGCGGCGCTCGATCCCGAGGTGCTGCTGCCCGGCCACGGCCTGCCGGTCCTCGGCGCCGACCGGGTACGCACGGTGCTCACCGAGACCGCGGAGCTGCTCGAGCACCTCGTCGAGGCGACGCTGGATCTCATGAACGCCGGCGCCCGCCTCGACGAGATCGTCCACACGGTCCAGGCACCCCCGCACCTGCTCGCCCGACCGTGGCTCCAGCCGATCTACGACGAGCCGGAGTTCGTGGTGCGCAACCTGTGGCGGCTCTACGGCGGGTGGTGGGACGGCGACCCCGCGCACCTGAAACCTGCGCCGGCAGCCCGCCTCGCCGCCGAGCTCGCCGAGCTCGCCGGCGGCGCGGGGCGCCTGGCCGGACGGGCCGAGGAGCTCGCCGCCGCCGGCGACCTGCGTCTCGCCGGGCAC
>CALEDW010000230.1 GCA_937949585.1 uncultured Acidimicrobiia bacterium | reverse complement strand
GATCTCCGAGGCGCTGGCCGAGCGCTGGCGGGCGATGGGCCACGAAGTGGCGATGATCCCCAACGGCGTCGACGCCCGGCACTTCGCCGGTGTCGACGAACTCCCCTGGCCCGACGACGTGCGGCTGCCCGCGCCGGTGGTGGGTTTCGTCGGGCACCTCTCGGAACGCATCGACCTGCGACTCCTGGAGGCCGTCGCCGAGCGGGGCTGGTCGCTCCTGCTCGTCGGGCCCCGGCAGGGCACTTTCGAGTTCGCACGCATCACCGACCTGCTGTCCCGTCCCAACGTGACCTGGGTCGGGCCGAAACCCTACGAGGCGCTGCCCGCCTATCTCCGTGCCATCGACGTGGGCCTCGTCCCGTACACGATGAGCGCCTTCAACGCTGCGAGCTTCCCGCTCAAGACCCTCGAGTACCTCGCCGCCGGCCGGCCGGTCGTGTCCACCGACCTGCCCGCGGTGCGGTGGCTCGGGACCGATCTCGTCCGGGTGGCGGACACCCCGTCCGCCTTCGCCGACGCGGTGGGGTCTGCCGCAGCGGCGCCGCGCCGGCCACAGGAGATGGCGGCGCGACGGGCCTTCGCGGCCCGCCACACCTGGGCGGCGCGGGCCGACGAGCTCATCGCCGCGGCGCGCCTGGGGGACGCGGCCGTCGCCTCGCGTCGGCGGCGGTAGACAGGATGAGGCGGCCGATCCTGATCGCCCTGGTGACGGTGACGCTCGGTGCGGCGCTCACCGCCGCGCCGCCCGCGGGCGCGACGGACCCCTGCGAACCCCCGGTCCACAGCGTCATCGCCTGTGAGAACGCCAAACCGGGCGCGCCGCCGGGGCAGTGGCAGGTCGCGGGCTCGGGCGATCCCACCATCGTGGGGTTCACCACCGAGTTCAGCGTGAACGTCGGCGAGACGGTGCGGTTCAAGATCGCCACCGACGCCGCCGCCTACACGATCGACGTGTACCGCATCGGCTGGTACCAGGGCCACGGGGCACGCCGCATCGCCTCGGTGAACCCGTCGGTCCCGCTGCCCCAGCCGCAGCCGCACTGCCTCACCGACCCCGCGAGCGGCCTCGTCGACTGCGGCAACTGGGCCGTCTCGGCCACGTGGGCCGTGCCCGCCGATGCGGTGTCGGGCGTGTACGTGGCCCGACTGCGACGCGGCGACACCGGTGGGGCCAGCCACGTGCTCTTCGTGGTGCGCGACGACGGGCGCGACGCGGCGATGCTGTTCCAAACCAACGACACCACGTGGCACGCCTACAACGACTACGGCGGCAACAGCCTCTACGCCGGCAACCCCGCCGGGCGCGCGTTCAAGGTCAGCTACAACCGCCCGTTCGTGATGCGGGGGCGCAACCCCTACGCGTTCTTCTGGTCCGACCAGTACGGCATGGTCCGGTTCCTGGAGCGCAACGGGTACGACGTCGGCTACTTCGCCGGCGTCGACGCCGACCGGATCGGCGACGAGATCGCCGACCACCGGGTGTTCCTGTCGGTGGGGCACGACGAGTACTGGTCGAACCGCCAACGCCGGCACGTCGAGGCGGCCCGGGATGCGGGGGTGCACCTGGCGTTCTTCTCCGGCAACGAGGTGTTCTGGAAGACCCGCTGGGAGCAGAGCATCGACGGCTCGGACACGGCGTACCGCACGCTCGTCTGTTACAAGGAGACGCACGCCGGGGCAAAGATCGACCCGTCGCCGGAGTGGACGGGCACCTGGGCCGACCCCCGGTTCAGCCCCCCTGCCGACGGGGGCCGCCCCCAGAACGCGTTGACCGGCACGCGGTTCCGGGTGAACGGGCCCCGGGCGGACGCGATCCGGGTCCCGGCCGCGCCGGGTCGCATGCGGCTCTGGCGCCACACCTCGATCGCGACGCTGCCCGCCGGGGCCGAGGCGGTCCTGCCGGCCGGGACGCTCGGCTTCGAGTGGGACGAGGCACCGGACGACGAGGCGCGCCCGGCCGGGCTGTTCGCCCTGTCGGACACCAGCGTGGCGATCACCGACGGCAAGTACCTGCTCGACCACGGGTCGACCTACGGCAACGGCACCGCCCGCCATCAGCTCGTGATGCACCGGGCCCCGAGCGGGGCGCTGGTGTTCGGGGCGGGAACGATCCAATGGCACTGGGGGCTCGACCCCGAGAACGACCAGGGCGGGAGCACCCCCGACGTGCGCATGCAGCAGGCGACGGTGAACCTCTTGGCCGACATGGGCGTCCAACCCGCCACCCTCATGTCCGGGTTGGTGCCGACCGCCGCGTCGAGCGACACCCAGGCGCCGACGAGCGCGGTGAGCACCCCTGCGGACGGCGGCACGGTGGTGGTGAACCGGCCGATCACGGTGACCGGCACCGCCGTCGACCTCGGCGGGGGGCGGGTCGCCGCGGTCGAGGTGGCGGTCGACGGGGAGCGGTGGCGCCCGGCCGAGGGTCGTGAGCAGTGGTCCTTCACCTGGACGCCGATGACGGTCGGTTCCCACACCGTCCGGGTCCGGGCCGTCGACGACTCCGGCAACCTCTCGGCACCGGGCGCCCCGGTGACGGTCACCGCCGAGATCGCCTGCCCGTGCCGCCTCTTCGACGACGGCGTCGTCCCGGCCACACCGTCGGTGGCCGACCCGAACCCGGTCGAGGTCGGGGTCAAGTTCCAGCCGGAGGTCTCGGGGTACGTGACGGGCCTGCGCTTCTACCAAGGGCCGGGGAACGCCGGTCCGCACGTCGGCAGCCTGTGGAGCGCGTCCGGGGCGCTGCTCGGCCGGGCCACGTTCCCGCCGGGTACCGGCACCGGATGGCAGGAGGTCGCGCTCCCGGCCCCGGTGTCCGTGCAGGGCGGCACGACCTACGTCGCCTCGTACCACGCGCCGCAGGGTCGGTACGCCGCCGACGCCGACGGCCTCGCCGCCGGCCGCACGGTGTCGCCGCTGCGGGCACCGCCGAACGGCGAGGTCGGCGGGAACGGGGTGTTCACGTACTCGGCGACCCCGACCTTCCCGACCTCCAGCTACGGCGCCGCCAACTACCACGTCGACGTGGTCTTCGACCTCGACGACACCACCCCCCCGGCCATCACGGGGCGGGTCCCGGCGCCGGGTGACACCGGTGTGTCGGTGGCCACGACGGTGCGGGCGACCTTCGACGAGCCGGTGCAACCCGCCGGCATCACCTTCGAGCTGCGCGACCCGGCCGGGGCGGTCGTGCCGGCGACGGCCGACCACGACCCGCTCACCCGCACCAGCACCCTGCGGCCGACCCAGTCCCTGGCGTCGGCGGTGACCTACCGGGCGCGCGTCGCGGGAGCGACCGACGTGGCCGGCAACACCATGGTGCCGATCGAGTGGACCTTCACCACCGGCGGTGTCGACGCCTGCCCCTGCAGCATCTGGAGCGCCCTGCACGTGCCGACGGTCGAGGCCGTCGGCGACCCGAACGCGGTGGAGGTGGGGGTCCGGTTCCGGGCCGCGGTGACCGGTCGGGTGACCGGGGTGCGGTTCTACAAGGGCCCGGGCAACGGGGGGACGCACACCGGCAGCCTCTGGACGAACGGCGGGACCCTGCTCGCCCGGGCCACCTTCACCGGCGAGACCGCCTCCGGTTGGCAGACGGCCCTGTTCGCGACGCCGGTGGTCGTGCAGGCGGGACAGACCTACGTTGCGTCCTACCACGCGCCCGTCGGTCGGTACGCCGCCGAACCGGGGGCCTTCGCCGGCGGGGGGGTGGACAACCCACCGCTGTCGGCCCCGGCCTCGGGTGTCGACGGCCCGAACGGGGTCTACGCCTACAGCGCGACCCCGACGTTCCCGACCACCTCGTACCTGCAGACGAGCTACGGCGTCGACGTCCTCTTCCTGCCCGGCACGGGCACCGCGGTTGCGGTGGGGGACACGACGACCGCCGACTTCGACGCCGGCACGCACACCGGGACCTACGTGAGCGAGACCGGCGACGGCGAGGTGGCGCTCGCCCCGACCGTCGGCGCCGAGTTCTCCGGCACCGCCCTGCCCGCCGGGTTCACCGCCACCGCCTGGCAGTCCGGGGCCACCGTGGCGGTGAGCGGTGGCCGGCTCCGGGTCGACGGGGCCCGGGTCGGGACCACGGCCACCTACGCCCCGGGACGCAGCCTCGAGGTCGTCGCCACCTTCACGGCCGGGGCCGCCAACCAGGTGGTGGGGTTCGGTACCAACCTGTCGAGC
>CALEDW010000229.1 GCA_937949585.1 uncultured Acidimicrobiia bacterium | reverse complement strand
CACGCCGACGGCGAGCAGCGCCAGGTGCAGGGCGGCGGTGCCGCTGCTCACCGCCACGGCGCCGGGCGTCCCGGCCCGGGCGGCCAGCCCGGCCTCGAACGCCTCGAGCTCCGGCCCGAACGTCAGGTTCCCGGCCCGGATCGCGCCGGCGGCCGCGGCGGCCTCGTGCTCCCCCACCGTCGGTTCGCTGAGCCGGACCCGCACCGCCGGACGCACGGCCCGTGAGGCTAGAACCTGCGCCGCCGCGACCGGCCGGGCTCAGGCGGCCCGGACGCAGCGCAGCCCCAGCAGGCGGGGGTACTCGGCCGCGGCGTCGTACTCGGGTGCACGGGCCTGGAAGCCCGCGGCCGGGGCCGGCTCGGCGACCTCCTCGAGGGCCAACCCGGACCGGCGGAGGCCGTTGAGGTACCGGTGCAACGGCCGGTGCACGAAGGGCAGCCGCACCCCGGGAGCCACCTCCTCCTCGCCGACCTGCTCGGTGAGGTACCCCCCGAGGCGCCAGTACTGCTCCCCGAGGATGTGGTCGTCGACCCAGCCGCTGCCCGGGGCCTGCAGCAGCGGGTGGTTGAGGAGCAGGACGAGGCGGCCGCCGCATCGCAGCACCCGGGCGATCTCGGTCAGCGCTGCGTCGAGGTCGGCGACGTGCTCCAGGACAAGGCAGACCAGCACGGCGTCGACCGTCCCGGCGGCGAGGGGGACGGCATCGACCCGGCCGCGCACGTACGCGGGCCCGCCGCCCCGAGCCCGGGCGAGTGCGAGCTGTGCCGCCGAGGGATCGATGCCGAGCACCCGCTCCCAGCCGGCCTCCGCAAGGAGCCGGGCCAGCTGGCCCTCCCCGCACCCGAGGTCGGCCACGGTGCCGCCGGGGGGCAGCCACGCCCGCACCAGCGGCTCGATCTGCTCCGTGTACTCCGGGTCGGCGCCGGCGGTGAAGTGCTCCTGCCACCACCCGGCGTGCCGTTCCCAGGGATCGACCGCCGCGGCGGGCATCCGCCGGTCAGGCCTCGATCCCGAGCAGGGGGGCCAGGAAGCGCCCGGTGTGCGACCCCGCCGTCTTCGCCACCTGCTCCGGGGTCCCCTCGGCCACGACCCGCCCGCCCCGGTCGCCGCCTTCGGGGCCCAGGTCGATGATCCAGTCGGCGCTCTTGACGACGTCGAGGTTGTGCTCGATCACCAGCACCGTGTTGCCCAGCGCCACCAGCCGTTGGAGCACGCCGAGCAGGCGGCGGACGTCGTCGAAGTGCAGGCCGGTGGTCGGCTCGTCGAGGATGTAGATGGTCCGGCCGGTGGAACGCTTGCCGAGCTCGGCGGCCAGCTTCACCCGCTGGGCCTCACCGCCGGACAGCGTGGGGGCCGGCTGGCCGAGGCGCAGGTACCCGAGCCCCACGTCGACGAGCACGCCGAGCCAGCGGGCGATGGCCGGCTGGGCGGCGAACACCTCGGCGGCCTCCGTGCACGACAGGTCGAGCACCTCGGCGATGGTGCGTCCCTTCCAGGTGATCTCGAGGGTGTCGCGGTTGTACCGGGCCCCCTTGCACACCTCACAGGGGACGTAGACGTCGGGGAGGAAGTGCATCTCGATCTTGATGGTGCCGTCACCGGCGCAGGCCTCGCAGCGTCCGCCCTTGACGTTGAAGGAGAACCGTCCCGGCGCGTAGCCCCGCACCTTGGCCTCCGGGGTGGCGGCGAACAGCGCCCGGATCTTGTCGAACACCCCCGTGTAGGTCGCCGGGTTCGAGCGGGGCGTCCGGCCGATCGGTGTCTGGTCGATGTTGACGACCTTGTCGAGGTGCTCGACCCCCTCGAGGCGGCGGTGCCGGCCCGGGACCACCCGCGACCGGTAGATCCGGGCCATGAGGGCCCGGTAGAGGATGTCGTTCACCAGGGTGCTCTTCCCGCTGCCGGAGACCCCGGTCACCGCCACCAGGCACCCCAGCGGGATCGACACGTCGATCCCGGCCAGGTTGTGCTCGGTCGCGCCCCGCACGACCAGCCACGCGTCGCCGGGCTCGCGCCGCTCCGGCACGGGGATCCGTTCGGTGCCGCCGAGGTACCGTCCGGTGATCGAACGGGGGCAGGCGATGACGTCCTCGACGGTCCCGGCCACCACCACCTCTCCCCCGGCGGCGCCGGCGCCGGGCCCGATGTCGACCACGTGGTCGGCGACGCGGATCGTCTCCTCGTCGTGTTCGACCACGAGCACGGTGTTGCCGAGGTCCCGCAGGCGCAGGAGCGTCTCGATGAGGCGCTGGTTGTCCCGCTGGTGCAGGCCGATCGACGGCTCGTCGAGCACGTAGAGCACCCCGACGAGCCCGGAGCCGATCTGGCTGGCGAGCCGGATCCGCTGGGCCTCACCGCCGGCGAGCGTCCCCGCGGGCCGGTCGAGGCTGAGGTAGTCGAGGCCGACGTCGAGGAGGAAGCGGAGCCGCTCGCGCACCTCCTTCAACACCCCTTCGGCGATGACCCGTTCCCGCTCGTTGAGCTCGAGGTGCTCGAACAGCTCCGCCGTCTCGCGGATCGACAGGCGGCACAGTTCGGCGATGGTGCGGCCCGCCACCCGGACGGCGAGCGACTCCGGTCGCAGGCGGGCCCCGCCGCAGGCGTCGCAGGGCACCTCGCGCATGTACCCCTCGATGAGTTCCCGCATGCGGTCGCTCTCCGCCTCGCCGTGCCGGCGGGTGAGCCACGGGATCACCCCCTCGTAGCGCACGTGGTACTGGCGGTGTCGGCCGTACCGGTTGCGGTAGCGCACCTCCACCCGGCGGTCACCGCTCCCGTAGAGCACGACCCGTTGGTGAGCCTTGCGGAGCCGGCGCCACGGCGTGTCCACCGAGAAGCCGTGGGCGTCGGCCACCGCCCGCAGCACCCGCTGGAAGTACTCGCCGCGGAAGCCCGACCACGGGGCCACGGCCCCCTCGGCGATGCTGAGGTCGGGATCCGCGATCACCAGGTCGGGGTCCACCTCGAACCGGGTACCGAGCCCGTCGCAGGCCGGGCAGGCCCCGTAGGGCGAGTTGAACGAGAAGTTCCGGGGGGCCAGTTCCTCGAAGCTCACCCCGCAGGCGGTGCAGGCCAGGTGCTCGGAGAAGGTGAGGATCTCCGGCTCGGCGCCCGGGTCGGCCGGGACGATCTCGACCTCGGCGATCCCGTCGGCGAGGCGCAGCGCGGTCTCCAGGGA
>CALEDW010000228.1 GCA_937949585.1 uncultured Acidimicrobiia bacterium | reverse complement strand
CGTCACGCCGCCCACCCCGCAGCCGGGCCAGGGCCCGGCGGGCGTTGTGCTCACCGAGCTCGGCGAGCACGTGGCGAAGGACCGCCAGGTCGTCACGCCAGTCCTCGGTCCCGGGCCGGCTGTCGGGATCGAGGAGGCGGGCCAGCAGGGCGAACACCCCCGCCCGCCGGGCCAGCCGCACGGGTTCGGTTTCCGGGTTCGACGACGTGACGGACGGCGTGACGGACGGGGTCACGGCACTCACGGCTCCAGGATGAGCTGGAGGAAATCCTTCGACGGCGACTTGCGCCCGCCCCGGTCACCGTCGCGGCCCGACCACACCGCCACCGCCATCCCGTAGTCGCGCCCGGCGCGCAGCGGGAACTCGCCCGGGTCCGCAGGCCGACGCCGGCCGACGAGCACCACCTGCCACCGTCCGTCGCGCCAGCGGCCCCTTCCGCGGGCGTCCTGGGTGGGGGCGTGCTCGGAGGTACCGAACCCGTGGGCGTGGAGCTTCTCGACCGCGGTGATCCGGCGGGCCTCCGACAGCGGGTTGCCGACGTGCAGGCCCGGTGTCCAGGGCGTGACCCGCGCCGCCGCGTAGTCGGCGAGCGTGGCTCCGTCACCGGACCCGGCGGCCAGCGGCGGGTAGTAGTCGGCGGTCAGGTTGGGGAACGCGTCGGCGGGTCCCTGACGTCCCTCGTCGAGGTCGCGCTGCCAGTCGGCCTTCCAGTGCAGCAGGGTGACCTGAACCTCCGGACTGCCCATGAGCCGCAGGGCCGTGTCCGTCACGTCGGGGGCGAGCAGCACGGCGCAGGCATCCCGGAACCGGTGCGCGGCGGCAGTGAGGTCGTCACGGTGCGGATCGTCCCAGCTGATGCGGAACGCCACCTCCTCGGCGTCGTAGCAGGCTTGCACCTCGACGTGTGACCGGAACGGCCGGGCCCGGGTGGGAAGCGCCGTGGTCTGCCCGTCGAGCACGACGCGGGTGGTTCCGACACCGTCCCAGCCGCTCCAGTCGGGGTCGTCGGAGACCCGCCGCACCCGTCGGGCGTGCACCGTGGAGCCGGGTGTGGGGCCGCCCGGTCGCCGGGTGAGCACCACGGTGCCGGCGGCGACCGCCGCGGCCCCGGCCACACCGGCGCCGATGAGGAACCCCCGCCGGTCGGGGACGCCCCTCGGTTCCTCCGCGCTCCCGCTCATCGCGGCGCCTCCTTCCCGTCTCAAGGGACGTTGTAGCGGTAGGCGCTCAGCGCCGCATCGTGGGCCGGCCGCACGATGACCGGCTCGCGCAGCGGCACCCGGGCCACCTCGTCGCCGTTGTCGTCCCAGCCGATCGCCACCCCGGCCTGCAGCGCGAAGCGCGTGATGATCCGGTCGGTCGACACGTTGAGGAGCAGCACGGCCAGCAGCTCGTCGTCGCCGCCCTCCATCGCCGCCCGGTAGGTCTGCTGCGCGGCGGCGGCCCCGGGACCGAACAGCATGGTGAGGAACGCCTCGTCTGCAACGTGCACCGGTGGGATGTAGTACACGTTCGGTTCCAGGCCGAGCTGCGGGTACAGGGGCAGGCCGACCTTGCGGACGTGGACGAGGAAGTCGACCGGGTTGTCCTCCCGGGCCTGCTCGGGGGTGCTCACGTAGCCGAAGGTGCGGATCTTGCCGATGCAGGTGCGCATGCAGCGGGGGAGGATTCCCTGCTCGACGGCCGGGAAGCAGAACACGCACTTCTCGGAGATCCCGGTGGCCTGGTTGAAGAACGTCTTCTTGTAGGGGCAGGCCTCGACGCACACCTGGTAGCCGCGGCAGCGCTGCTGGTCGACGAGCACGATGCCGTCCTCGGGCCGCTTGTAGATCGACGTGCGGGGGCAGCTCTGCAGGCAGGCGGGGTAGGTGCAGTGGTTGCACACCCGGGGCAGGTAGAAGAACCAGATGTCGTAGGGGAGGGTGAGGTGGAAGTCGGCCTTGGTGATCGTCCGGTTCGTCTCGTCCTCACCCCGGTTCGGGTAGGCGTAGTCGATCGGGTCGGGGGCCCAGCCGACTTGGGTCTTGGAGGGCGGGGCGGCCTCGAAGATGGTCTTGCCCCGGTACACGCCGTCGGCCCAGTGCTGGGGGCCGAGCTGCTCGAGCACCCGTACGTCCCAGGCCATCGGGTAAGAACCCCACGGTTTCGTCTCGACGTTGTTCCAGAACACGTACTCCTGGCCCACCCCCGAGGTCCAGCACGTCTTGCAGGCCATCGTGCAGGTCTGGCAGCCGATGCACTTGTTCGTGTCGAACACCGCGCCGGCTTGTCGGCGGGGCCGGGACTCCTCGAAGGGGTAGGTCATCGTGCGACCGAGTTGCCAGTTCCACACGTCGGCCATGGTCAGTCCTTCCGGATGAACTCGCCGCGCAGGTAGCGCTGCATCGACCAGGAGGGCCGCCCCGGGCGGAACCCGGCCCGCAGCGGCGACCACTCGCCCGAACCCCGTTCACCCCCGTCCTCGGCCTTGGTGATCCGCACGAACGCCTCTTTGGGGGCACCGTCGGCGCAGTGCACGTCGAGCTCGAAGCCCTGGCCGATCACCTGACCCGCGGCGTCCTTGCGGGTGAGCGAGTCGGTCATGAGCGTGGGGCGCAGCCAGGCCCGCGTCACCGACTGGTGCGAGCCGTAGCGGTACCCGGCCTGGTAGCCGGTGCGGGGGTTCTTGGCCAGCCCGTCCGCCCGGCGCTCGTGGCCCTCCACCGATCCGTGGGTGGCCACGTGGAAGTGGAACCAGGCCCGGGCCACACCCCGGGCGATGCTCGGGTTCACCCGGGCCCGCACCAGCCAGCGGGTCACCTTGTGGTCCTCGGGCCGGTCCTGCCAACCGACGAACGGCCGGTCGGAGGGATCGGCGTCGCACCACACGTAGTCGCCGTCGGCCACGTCGAGCTCGGCGGCGTCGTCGGGATGGAGGTCCACGTAGCCCTCCGAGACCCACGGCTTGCGGCGGTCGTGGCGGGCGAAGTCGCCGAACGGCCCGAAGAACACCACGTCGGTGTCGGTGCTGGCCCCCATGGAGTGGCAGGCATGCCGGTATTTCGGGGTGATGAGCAGGTGGGTGAACCCGTCCGGGATGCGCGGGTGACGGGACGCGGCGATCTCGGCGGCACTGCGCAGCACGTTGCGCACCTGGCGAACCTCCACCGACAGGTCGTCGGGGGCGAGGCCGAACGCCTTCGGCCCCTTGGGCCGGATCAGGGGGTGTGGCTCGGCGAGGATGACGTTCGGTTCGTGGAACGTGCCGTCGACCGGCTCCCGGTGCACGGGCAGGTTCTCCCCGTGGGTGAGGAACTCGTCCTCGTCCCGGTAGAACTCGAGCCGGCCGGAACGGTTGTACCAGGGTGCGTCTTCCTGGCGCTGCTCCCAGCCCACCACCTTGGGCCCGGTCCGCATCATCATCAAGAACGGCGTGCCGGCCTGACAGGAGGCGTGCAGATCGGCGAACCGGTACCCCCGGGTCGGGTTTCCCGCGGCGAAGATGCGGTCGATGTAGATCTCGGTCCGTCCGTCGTCGACGAAGCGCCAGTAGTCGGCGAGGCGGGGCTCGTCGACCAGGGACGCCAGGGCCTTGCTCACCCCTGCCAGCACCTCGACGTCGTCGACCGTGTCGAAGATCCGGGGCAGGGGCGAGACCGGCCAGGCGTGCAGGAACGGGTTCGTCACCGAGGCGAAGATGTCGGGCTGCTTGCGGTCGACCCAGCAATCGACACCGAACACCAGGTCGGCGTACTCGCAGGAGGCCGTCCAGAACCACTCGTTCACCGCGATCATCTCGATGCGGGGCAGCACGTTCACGAACACCTGGTGGGCGCCCTTGGCGTTGCCGAGCAGCGAGTTGGAGTTGGCGAAGTGCATGACCTTCGTCGGCGTCGGCATGTGGGTGCTGCCGGTGAACAAGTGCCCGTTGATGCGCAGCGGCCGGTCGCCGTAGTTGTAGTAGTGGGCCGACTCGGTCTTGTAGTGCTTGGAGATCTTCGCCGGTTGCGTGGCGTCGAGGGTCGGGGCGAATGGGTCCTCGGCGATCCACTGCGCGATGCCCGAGAAGTTCGGCAGGCGGTAGTTTCCGGCGTACGAGCCGACGGTACCGCCGAGGTGGCCGACGTTGTCGGTGAGGGCGGCCACGAGGATGATCGTGCGGTCCTTGGCGTCGTTGTTGAAGAAGTGGTTCGGCCCCATCCCGGTGACGAACAGCGTCCGGCCCCGGTTGGCGGCGATCAGGCGGGCGAGGCGGCGGATCGCCTTCGCCGGGGCCCAGGTGACGGCCTCGATCTTCTCCGGGGTGCAGGAGTCGTCGAGGTACTGGCGCAGGGCGTCGAACACGGGACGCACCTCGACGCGCCGTCCGTCGGTGAGGCGAACCCGGAACGTGCCCTCCAGTGCCGGATCGACACCGGCCGGGAACCGGTTCCCGATCTGGTCGCGGGTCACCGGCACCGGGCCGTGGCGCCGGCGGTCCCAGACGACGAAGTCACCCCAGGCCTCGCGCATCGCCGCGGGGATGTGGTGGTTGGCCTGACGGGCCGGCGGCGGGGGCTTCTCACCCTCGGCGAGCAGGGTGGCCTCGATCGGGGCGTTGCGGTACCCGGCGATCACTTCTGCGGCCCGCAGCAGCTTGCCGGTGTCGCTGCGCACGAGCAGCGGCAGGTCGGTGCGGGTCTTCACGGCGGCCTCGTCGTAGCGGCCCTCGGCGACGATCACCTGGGCCAACCCGAGGGCCAGCGCCCCGTCGGTACCGGGCCGGATCACCAGCGTCTCGTCCGCCTTGCACGACGACGACTGGAGCTCAGGAGCGATCGTCACCACCTTCGCCCCGTGCAGGCGGGCCTCGGTGAGCCAGTGCCCGTCGGGCATCTTCGTGGCGATCCAGTTCATCCCCCACAGGGTCACCAGCCCGGCGTGCTCGGCCGTGTACAGGTCGAAGTCGAGGGTCTGTTGTCCGCTCACCATGGGGTGGCCCGGGGGCAGGTCGGTGTGCCACGAGTAGCTGTCCCAGTGCCGCCCGCCGACCGCCTCGGCCGGTTCCACGCCGCGCACCTTCGCGTCGAGCAGCGCCAGGGCGTTGGCCATCCGGTACATGCCGCCCACCCGGATCGGGCCGTCGAAGGGCATCCCGCCCCGGTACTTCACGGTCTGGGTACCGGCTCCGTGCATCGCCTCCACCATGGCCGGGTCGTAGCCCTGCGCCCGCAGCCGACGGGCACCGGCCCGCCCGCTGTAGGTGCGCACCACGTCGACGAGCGTGCGGGCCGCGATGGTGCAGGCCTCCTCGAAGGAGATCCGTTCGAACGCTTCCTTGCCCCGTCCTGTGCGGTAGCGGGCCGGCGGCAACCCGTCGCGCGTGCGGGGGAACCCGTCGCGCACCCAGCGCAGGAACCCCTTACGTACGTAGCAGCCCTTCACCCGCCGGTCGGAGTACATGCGCCGCACGTACGCCAGCCCGCTCACGCAGGCCCTCGGGTCCCAGCGCTGGGTGGCCCGGTTGCCGTAGAGGTCGGTGGCCTTCCCGTACCCGAACGACGGGTCGGCGTACACGACGACTCCGTTCTTCACCGCCGCGCGCAGCAGGCAGCCGTGGGTGTCGTTGGGGCCGCACAGGTAGTGGAAGGTGCGCTCGGGGGTGTAGAGGTCCCGGTAGACCTGCTCCCAGTCCCGGTTCGGGTAGCTCGCCAGCGGGTTCGTGTCGCGCCCGACCGGCTGGAGGAGCCCGAGGGCCGACAACGGCTCGGCGCGGCCGCCGCCGAGGGCCAGCGCGGCGGCGGCGGAGGGAGCTCCGGTGAGGAACTGCCGGCGGGTGATGCGGCCCATCGCCCTCCTTCCCGCCCGGGCGGACCCCCGGGACTTCGTGATCGTGTTCACAGGGGACTTCGTGATCGGACTTCGTGATCGTGTTCACGAAGGACGCTACGCCCAGGTTCCCGAACCCGGAAGGGTCCTTCGGCCCGGTCGGCGGTGCCGCTCGGACCACCTCCCCTGCCGCGCTGCGTGAGCAGCGGACGCCGGGCTGCCACGGGCTGTGCTCCGGGTGCGCCCGCTCCCGACGCGAGGGTCGCCGCGTCCGGAAAACCGCCGGAAAATCCGCGGGATCGGGCCCGCCCCGTGTAAGGCTGCGGGGGTTCCGGACCGCGGGTGCGGACCGCGCACGCGGACCGGCGGCCCGGGACGAGGTTGCCGAGGACACGCGAAGGAGTGCCTGTGAACCGAAGAGAACTCGTGGCCGAGATCGCCGACCGGACCGGCCGTGACAAGAAGTCGGTGGACGAGGTCCTGTCGGCGTTCACCTCCGTCGTCACCGAGACCGTCGCCAAGGGCGAGCCGGTGGCGATCCCGGGGTTCGCGAAGTTCTACCGGCGGGAGAGCGCCGCCCGCACCGGTCGCAACCCCGCGACGGGAGAAACGATCCAGATCCCGGCGAAGAAGGCCGCGAAGATCACCCCGCTCAAGGCGTTCAAGGACGCCGTCCTCGGCGGCTGAGCGCGCCGCCGTCGTGGCGCTCGTAGCGCCACCCCTGCGCCGACATCCAGAGCCGGTGGCGAGGGCCGGGGCGGTCGGGGTCACCGCCGTCGTAGCCGGCGTCGCCCGCCCACAGGGCCACCACCTCGTCCCCGACGACCGCGGCCCGGGTCGTGAAGCGCTCGGGTTCGCGGGCCGCGGCCGCGGCGAGGGCGACGGCGACGCTCGGCTGGTCGGTCAGCCAGTGCAGGGTCACCCAGGTCGGCGGGGTGAGCTCCCAGCGGCCGGCGTCGCGGGCGGCCAGGGCCGCCGCGGGGCGGACCCAGGTCGCCTCGCGGATCTCGCGGCCGTCGACCCGCACCCTCGCCGGGGCCGGGGCCGGGGCGAGGAAGAACCACGTGGCGTACCGCTTCGGGGTCTGCGGCGGCGGGACCCAGTGCGACAGCGGCACCAGCCGATCAGCGGCGAGCACGAGCCCCGCCTCCTCGACGGTTTCCCGCAGCGCGGCCCGGCGCGCCGCTGCGAGCTCTACGCCCGTGCCGTCGCCGGCGTCGGCGTCGGCGAGGACGTCGGCGTCCTCCACCCGCCCGCCGGGAAAGACCCACATCCCGCCTGCGAAGGCGAGGCGGGCGTCGCGCCGCAGCATGAGCGCCTCGAGGCCGTCGGGACCGTCGCGCAGCACCACCACCGTGGCCGCCGGCACCGCGGGCGTCGGGCCGTCCCCCCCGGGGGCCGGCCCGAGCCGGGACGCCCAGGCGGCCAGGCGCTCCTTCGTCCGGTCGGGATCGTCTCCGGGCGGGCTCACCGTCGAAGCGTACCGGACCTGCCCGGGGTCGCTTCCGGCCTCCCCGGGCAGGGGTGAACCGGCCGGCGGCGCGCCTA
>CALEDW010000227.1 GCA_937949585.1 uncultured Acidimicrobiia bacterium | reverse complement strand
CTCGCCGACCACCCCGTTCTGCACCTCCTGGAGCACCAGCGCCGGCCGGCCCGGCGCCACGAGCTCCTCGACGGATACCGGCACGCTCACACCTCACGCTGCGTGGGCTCGGCGCCGGCGAGGACGTGGCGCATCACCTTTCCCGCCGCGTTGCGGGGCAACGGCTCGTCGCGCAGCTCCCACCGGGTCGGGACCTTGTACGCGGCGAGCCGGGCCCGACAGAACGCCTCGAGCTCGACGACGCGGGGTCGCCGGCCGGGCGCGGGGACGACGATCGCAGCCACTTCCTGGCCCCATTCCTCGTGGGGCACGCCGAGCACCGCGACCTCGGCGACGTCGGGGTGCTCCTCGAGGCACTGCTCGATCTCGGCCGGGTACACGTTCTCGCCGCCCCGCAGGATGAGGTCGAACCGCCGGGCGGCCAGGTAGAGCCGGCCCCCGGCGAGGTGACCGAGATCACCGGTGCGCAGCCACCCGTCGGCGTCGAGCACCGCTGCGGTCTCGTCGGGGCGGCGCCAGTAGCCGGGCATGACCATCGGGCCGCGCACGCAGATCTCCCCGTCGGTACCGTCGGGGACCGCCCGCCCGTGCGAGTCGCGGATCTGCAGCTCCACGGTGGGCAGGGGCCGCCCCACCGACGTGGGGTAGCGGTTGAGCTCCTCACCGGCGTTGAGGGTGGCCAGTGCCGCGCACTCGGTCTGGCCGTACCCGATCCCCATCGCGGTGCGCAGGGCCGGCAGCACCTCCTTGGCCCGCCGCAGGAGCGCCGGGGAGAACGCGGCGCCGCCCCCGCCGCCGGAGCGCAGCGACGACAGGTCGTAGCGGCCGACGTCCGGGTGGGTGACCACCCGGTGCAGCATCGTGGGGGTGAACGACCAGTGCGTCACCCGTTCGGCCTCGATGACCCGCATCACCGTCACCGGGTCGAACCGACCGGTGGTCCAGACCGACCGGACCCCGCCGACGAGGAACGCCACGGCGGCCATGTGCAACCCCGACACGTGGAACAGCGGGGACGTCACGAGCTGCACCGGCGGGTCGGGGCCCGGGGACGTGACCCCGGACATCATCATCCGCAGCCCGTGGAAGAACGACAGGCCCACCGCGGCGATCACGTTGCGGTGGGTGTTCACCGCCCCCTTCGGACGGCCGGTGGTACCGCTGGTGTAGAGGATGAGCGCCGGGTCGTCCTCCCCGATCGGCTGCCCGGGTAGCGGCGCGTCGGGTGCATGGTCGATGAGGGCCTCGACGTCGTCCTCCACCACCACGGTGGGGACACCGGGCTCGCCGTCGAGGCGGGCGAGTCGGGTTCGGTCGGCGACGAGCACCGCCGGGTCGCAGTCGTCGAGCGCATGGCGGATCTCGGGCCCGACCCACCAGCCGTTCAGGCCCACCGCGATCGCACCGAGGCTCGTGGCGGCCCAGAACGTGATGATCCACTCCGGGCAGTTCGCGGCGAGGATCGCCACCCGGTCGCCCGGCCCCACGCCGTAGCGATCGGCGAGCGCGGCGGCCACGGAGGCAACGGCCCGGTGGTGCTCGGCGAAGGTCAGGGTGCGGCGCCGCTCACCGTCGGTGAAGGTCACGTAGGGCGCATCGCCGTGACCGGCGGAGGCGGCGAGCGCCTCCCGCAGCGACCGCATCCGGTTGCGGAACACCGTCATGGGCCGGCCCGCCACCTCGACCACCTCGGTCTCGAACAGCCCACCGGGGGCGAGCAGCTCGGCTTCGGCCGCGGCGAGCGCCGCCGGGACACCCTCGGCGGCGGGCGGGGCCGGCGCAGGACTGCCGGACGGTTCCGTCACGGCCGCGCACGTTACGCGCCCGCAACCCAGGGCTGGTGGCCGGCGACGGCGCACACCGCCGGTGGATTTGACGACGCTGGGTGGCAGCCCGGCATGATCGGGTGCCCCTGGGCGCTGCGCCGCGGATCTCCCTGCCCGGTCCGCCGGCGCCCCCAGGGGCCCTCTCGCCCTCCAGCGCGCGCCCCGCCGTGCCGATGATCCAGGTGTGCGCGCACACGTCGGGGGCCGGTCCGGTGCCGGCCGGCTGCAGGCCCTGGGACTGGGCCTGCTGCTCTGCGGGGCGGGGACCTGGGCCCTGGCCGCCACGGTCGCCGACCCGGCGCGGGTCGCCGCCGCCGGGGAGCACCTCGCGACCTCGACCGTGATCCGCCAGCACCTCGCCGAGCGGATGCGCGACGCCACCGCCGCAGTGCTCGGCACCGATCCCGCGGCGCTCGAGACGGCCCTGGAACCGGCGGCCGACCGGGCGGTGGACGACCCCCGGGTCCGGGCCGCGTTCGCAGCGGTCACCGGGACGCTGGCCCGCGCCGCGCTCGACGGGGAACGGGCCGACGTCACCCTCGACGTGGCGGCGACCACCGCCGCCATGCGCGACGCGCTCGGGGCGGTGAGCCCCGCCGACGCCGCCGCGCTAGGCCCGGCCGCGCAGGTCGTGGTGGTCGTGGGCCGCCCCCCGGACCTGTCGGGTCCGGCGGGGCTGGTGCGCAGCGGGTGGCCGGTGCTCCTCCTCGGTGGGCTGGCCGCCACCGTGCTCGGCGTGGCGCTCGACCCGAATCCCGCCCGGGCCCTGGGCCGGGTCGGACGGTGGCTCGCCGCCGCCGGGGTGCTCGGGCTGCTCGGCGGAGTGGCGTTGCCCGTGGCGCTGCGCTCCACCGGCGGGTGGCCGGCGGTGCTGGCGACCGTGGTCGGCACCGGCACGCCGCTTGTGGCACCGGCGGCGGGGGTCCTGGCCGCCGGGGTGACCCTGGCCGCCGGTTCGCACCGGCGGGAGCGCAGCCACCGGCGACGGATCCTCACCGAGCCGTCCCGGGTGCCGGGACGGGGGGTCGGTACCCTCGAGCGGTGAGCGACCGAGCGGTGAGCGACCC
Organism: uncultured Acidimicrobiia bacterium; assembly: GCA_937949585.1. Lineage (GTDB taxonomy): Bacteria > Actinomycetota > Acidimicrobiia > IMCC26256 > CALEDW01 > CALEDW01. Next base: position 47 of record CALEDW010000227.1, on the reverse strand, counting down.
CGGCGTGACCCACCCGCGGTTGCGCTGGCGGCGGCTCCGCCTCGACG
>CALEDW010000226.1 GCA_937949585.1 uncultured Acidimicrobiia bacterium | reverse complement strand
GCCGCGGTCGGCGCGGCCGGCGACCTGCCCCGCCGCCAGGGATTGCGGGTCGAGGCCGAGGGACAGGCGGCCTGCCTCACCTCCGACGATCTCCGGGAAGCGATCACCGCGTTCGCCGAGCAGCGCGCGCCCGTCTACCGGGGGTGCTGAGTACCCTCGCGCCCGTGGGGGCGGTGCGGGTCCGGGCCGGTCCGCCGCTGGCCGGTGAGGTCACGGTCGCCGGTGCCACGAAGAACTCGGGCCTGAAGCAGATGGCCGCGAGCCTGCTCGTGCCCGGCGTGACCGTGTTGCGCAACATGCCGGCGGTGCGTGACCTCGACGTGATGGTCGAGGTGCTGCGGGCCGTGGGCGCCGCAGTCGAGCCGGACGGCCCCGACGTCTGGTGCATCGACGCCACCGGCCCGCTGCGCCCGGAGGCGCCGTACGAGCTCGTGAGCCGGATGCGAGCCTCGATCAACGTCCTCGGACCGTTGGTGAGCCGCTGCGGCGAGGCCCGGGTGGCGATGCCGGGTGGGGACAACATCGGTCAGCGCAAGCTCGACATGCACCTGCGGGGCCTCGAGGCGATGGGCGCGTCGGTCGAGGTGCACCACGGGGTGATCGAAGCCCGGGCGCCGGTGCTCAAGGGGGCCCGGGTGATGCTCGACTACCCGAGCGTCGGGGCCACCGAGAACCTGCTCACCGCGGCGGTGCTCGCCGAGGGCTCCACGGTGATCGAGAACGCGGCCCGGGAGCCGGAGATCACCGACCTGTCGGCGTTCCTGAACCGGATGGGCGCCCATGTGGTCGGTGCCGGCACCTCCACGATCGAGGTGCGGGGCGTCACCGAGCTGAGCCCGGTGGATTCGACGATCATGGGCGACCGCATCGAGGCCGGCACGCTGCTCATGGCCTGCGGCGTGGCGGGCGGTGAAATCACGTTGCGGGGCGTGCGGCTCGAGCACGTGGAGATGGTGGCGATCAAGCTCGGTGAGATGGGGATGCGCGTCTCGCCCACCCCCGACGGGATCTGGGCCCAGGCGGCCGGGCGGCTCCGGGCGGTCGACATCGCCACCCTGCCCTACCCGGGTTTCGCCACCGACTTCATGCCGATGGCCGTCACCTTGCTGGCGGTGAGCGAGGGGACCGGCATCGTCACCGAGAACGTCTTCGACAACCGCTTCGGGTTCGTGGGCGAGCTCATCCGCATGGGTGCCGACGTGCGCACCGACGGCCGCCACGCGATCGTCCGGGGCGTCGAGCGCCTGTCCGGCTGTCCCGTGCGCGCCACCGACGTGCGGGCCGGCGCCGCGCTGGCCCTCGCCGGGCTGGCCGCCGACGGCGAGACGGTGGTGCACGGCTGGGAGCACGTCGCCCGGGGCTACCACGATCTCGCCGGGACCCTCCGGCGGCTCGGCGCCGATGTGGAGGTGGTCTGAGGCGGCCCGGGCGCCCGCTCCGGATCGGGGCGGGAATGCGTGGGATACTGGGCCGGTTCTCCCCGAGCGGAGGGTGCGATGACCGAGACCGACAACGGGCCGCAGCAGCACGGTGCGGCCGGGCGTGACCGGGCGGAGGTGGAGGCCGACGTTCTGGCGGCCATCGAGGCGATGCGGCCCGCGCTGGCCGCGGACGGCGGTGACATCGCCTTCCGGTCCCTCGGGCCCGACGGGGTGGTGCACGTCGAGTTGCTCGGGGCGTGCGGCACCTGCCCGGTCTCGATGATGACCCTCAAGGCCGGGGTCGAGCGCATCATCCGCGACCGGGTCCCGGAAGTCGCCGAGGTCGTCGCCGACAACGTCGACGAGAGCCTGGTGTTCTGAGGCGCACCGGTGGTGCGTCCGAGCGTCACCGAGCTGGTCCGGCGCGCCCGGGACGGCGACCGGGGCGCGGTGGCCAAGTTGATCTCGGTGGTCGAGACCGGGGGGCCCGACGCGCTCGCGGCGGGTGCGGCGTTGTTCCCCCACACGGGGCGGGCCTACACGGTCGGATTGACCGGGGCGCCCGGGGCGGGGAAGTCGTCCTTGGTCGACGCGCTCATCCGCCGGATCCGGGCCGACGGCGACGAGGTGGGGGTCCTGGCCGTCGACCCGACCAGCCCCTTCAGCGGCGGGGCGATCCTCGGGGACCGGGTGCGGATGCAGGATCACGCCCTCGATCCGGGCGTGTCGATCCGCTCGATGGCGACCCGCGGCCACCTCGGGGGGCTGGCGCTGGCGACCCCCCAGGCGGTACGGGTGCTGGACGCGGCGGGCAAGCCCTGGGTGCTCATCGAGACCGTCGGGGTAGGGCAGGTGGAGGTCGAGATCGCCGGGGCCGCCGACACCACCGTCGTGGTGGTGACCCCGGGGTGGGGTGACGGCGTGCAGGCCAACAAGGCCGGCCTCATGGAGATCGCCGACCTGTTCGTGGTGAACAAGGCCGACCGGCCGGGCGTGGAGGAGACCGTCCGCGACCTCAACCTCATGCTCGACCTGTCCCCGCCCCGGTCGTGGCGGCCGCCGATCGTGCCGACGGTGGCGGTACGGGGACAGGGCGTCGACGAGCTGTGGGAGGCGATCGGGGCGCACCGCGCCCACCTGGAGGCGACCGGCGAGCTCGCCGCCCGCCGGCAGGAGCGGCTGCGCCGGGAGCTGCGCACGATCGTCGGGGCGCGCCTCGCCGAGCGGGCCGAGGCCGCCTGCTCGGGCAGCCGCTTCGAGCGGCTCGTGCGCGAGGTGGCGGCCCGGGAGCGCGACCCGTACTCCGCCGCCGAGGAGCTGCTCGCCGGTGCGGGGATGCGTGGAGCGGGCGGACCCCCGGCGCCCGGGTCTGGCTAGCCTCCGTCCGTGACCGGCGCCCGGTTCGTGCACCTGACCCGCCGTGACGACGGCGTGGCCCTGATCCGCATCGACCGGCCGCCGATGAACGTGCTGAGCGAGGCGCTGCTCGCCGAGCTCGCCGGGTTCGCCGCCGAGGTGGCCGGCGACCCGTCGGTGAAGGCGGTCGTGGTCGCCGGCGGTCCGAAGGCGTTCGCGGCGGGGGCCGACGTCACCGAGTTCACCGGTCCGGAGGCGGCCCGGCTGGTCGCCGGCGCGTTCCGGCGGGCCCTCGACGCGCTCGGGCGGATCCCCAGGCCGGTGATCGCCGCGATCTCCGGGTACGCGCTCGGCGGAGGGCTGGAGCTCGCGCTCGCCTGCGACCTGAGGATCGCCGGCGCCGGGGCCCGCCTCGGTCAGCCGGAGATCCTGCTCGGCATCATCCCCGGCGGGGGCGGGACGCAGCGCCTCGCCCGTCTGGTCGGGCCGGCCGTGACCAAGGAGCTCGTCTGGTCGGGCCGGCAGCTCGGCGCCGACGAGGCTGCGCACCTGCGGATCGTCGACCGGGTCGTGCCCGACGAGGAGCTGCTCGACGCCGCGCTCGGCTGGGCCGCGGAGCTGGCCCGGGGGGCGGTGGTGGCGATGGGCCTGGCGAAGCGGGCGATCGACGACGGCCTGGGCCGGCCGTTGCCGGAGGCGCTGGACCTGGAGGCCGAGGCCTTCGTGGAGGCGTTCCGGACCGAGGACGCCCGCACCGGCATCCGGTCGTTCCTGGAGCAGGGTCCCGGGAAGGCCGGCTTCAGCGGCCGCTGACGCGCGACGCGAGGCGCTCCAGGTTCTTCGACCACACTCGCCGGAGCAACGGGCGGGCCACCCGTGCGCCGAGGGGGCCGCCCAGCCACCACGGGAAGCGCAGCTCCTCCTCCCAGCAGAACCGGGTGCCCCCCGGCGTCGCCCGGAGCGTGAACCGACCCCGGCCCCGGACCGCGCCCCGGTGCTCGATGCCCAGAACCGACGGGGCCTCCCATTCGGTCACCCGCATCACGTCGGTGGTGCGCAGCGGGCCCAGCCGGGTCAGGCAGGTGAACTCGGTGCCCACCCCTTCCCGCTGCGCGGTCCGGAACGCGATCGACACGGCGTCGGCCATCCACTCGACGTGCGTGTCGATGCGGCACACGTCCGACCACACCGCCTCCGGGTCGGCGGCCAGGTCCCGGCAGATCCGCAGCCTCACCGCCCACCCCCGGCGCCTGCCTCCCGCAACCGGGCCGCCGCGGTGTGGGGGGGGACGACGTTCACACAGCAGCCCGTGACCAGCTCGAAGCCGGCCGGGACGCCGAGGCGGGGCAGCACCTCGACCCACCAGCCGGCGCGACCGGCGGCGCTCCGGGCGCCGGAGTGCACCACCACGTTGTAGGGCACCGCCCCGAGCGCACGGCGCAGCCACCCGAGCGCGTCGCGCACGGCCAGTGCCGTGGTCCGGATCGGCCCGTCGGCGGCGTCGGCGAACACCGGCCCTTCGCCGCACGCGGCGATCCGCAGCAGGTAGGGCGCCCACCCGCCGGCGGGCAGCCAGACGGCCACCGGCCCGTCGGTGAGCGCGAGTCCGGCCGCCCGGGCGTCGGACAGATCCTCGGTGACCAGATCGCGCTCCGACGACCGTGCCGCCAGTCGCCGGACCCACGGTGGCACCGCCGCGAGCGCGAACACCTGGCCGTGGGGATGGGCGATCGAGGCCCCCGCCGCCCGCCCCTCGTTGACCACCGCCGTCGCCCACGCAGCCCCGGCGGCGAGGTGCGCCCGGCACCGGTCG
>CALEDW010000225.1 GCA_937949585.1 uncultured Acidimicrobiia bacterium | reverse complement strand
TCCCCGGCGACACCAACGGTCACGCCGACGCCTTCGTCCACGACCTGCTCACCGGCACCACCACCCGCGTCTCGGTCGCCACCGGCGGCACCCAGGCCGACGGCGCCACCCGCGACGCCGTGGCCATCAGCGCCGACGGGCGGCGCGTCGCGTTCGTCTCCGAGGCCACCAACCTCGTCGCCGGCGACACCAACGGTCACGCCGACGCCTTCGTCCACGACCTGCTCACCGGCACCACCACCCGCGTCTCGGTCGCCACCGGCGGCACCCAGGCCGACGGCGAGAGCCACCCCGAGGTGTCCATCAGCCGGGACGGCACGACGGTGGCCTTCGTCTCCGATGCCCTGAACCTCGTTCCGGGTCTCGTCGCCGGGGTGACCCGCGTGTTCGTCCGGCGGTTGGACGCCGGCACCACCGAGGTCGTCAGCGTCCCCGACGGTGGCGGTGAGCCCGACGGTGACTGCCACGAACCGGCGGTGAGCGGCGACGGGCGGTTCGTCGCGTTCGTCTGCGACGCCGCCAACCTCGTCCCCGGCGACACCAACGACCATCCCGACGTGTTCCGGCGGGACCGGCAGACCGGACGCACCGAGCGCGTGAGCATCGGCGCGGGCGACGTCGAGGCCGACGGTCCCAGCGGTGAGCCGGCGATCAGCCGCAACGGTCTGCTCGTCGTGTTCGCCTCGGCCGCCACCAACCTGCTCGACCCGGAGAGCGGCGACCACAACGACAGCTGGGACGTCTACGCCCGGCTGGCCCTCGCCCCGAGCCCCTGAGCACGGTCGTGGACGCGCAGCGACCGGGGACGGTGGACGATCCCGGCCTCGGCCGCCAGGTCCGGTCCGGTCTGGCCTGGAGCTTCGCCAACCAGCTCCTCGGCCGGATCGGGACGTTCGCGACCGGGGTGGTCCTGGCCCGCATCCTGGCCCCCGAGGACTTCGGGGCCTACGCGGTGGCGTTCACGGCGATGCTGTTCCTGATGGCGGTCAACGACGCGGGCCTGGTGCAGGCGCTCGTGCGGCGTCCCGGGTCGCTCGACGACGTCGGGCCCACCGCCACCACCCTGGTGATCGCGATCAGCGTGGTGCTGAGCGCGGCGTTCGTCGCCGTTGCCGGGCTCTACGCAACGGCGATGGGGGCCCCGGACGCCGCCGGCGTGGTGAGGCTCATGGCGCTGGCGCTGGTGGTCGACGGCCTCGGTGCGGTGCCGACCGCGGCGCTCACCCGGGCCCTGGCCCAGGCCCGCCGGACCGCGGCCGACACGGCCGGGTTCCTGGTCTCGGCGCCGGTGACCATCGGTCTCGCCGCGAGCGGGTTCGGGGCCTGGAGCCTCGGGATCGGACACCTGGCCGGCAACGTGGTGGTGACGGCGGTGGCCGTCGCACTGGCCCCGGTGCGCTACCGACCCGGCTGGGACCCCATGGTCGCCCGGCAGCTGCTCGGCGAGGGGGCGCCGCTGGCGGCAACGACGTTGGTCGGCTTCGGTCTGCTCAACCTGGACTACCTCGTGATCGGCCGGACGCTGGGCCCCGCCCAGCTCGGCGTCTACGTCCTCGCGTTCAACCTCGCCTCCTGGCCGGTCAACGTCCTCATCACCGCGATCCGCAACGTGTCGCTGGCCGGGTTCGCCCGGCTGCAGCGCGACCTCCCGCAGCTGCGGTCGGGGTTCGTCCGGGCCATGGCCCTCACCATGGCCCTCACCCTGCCGGTGGCCGCCCTCCTGGGTGGGTTCGCCCGGCCGCTCATCGGGTTCGTCTACGGGCCGCGCTGGCTCCCCGCCGCCGGGCCGCTGCGCTTCCTCGTGCTCCTGGGCGCCGCCCGGGTGGCCTTCGACCTGGTCTGGGACCTCCTGGTCGCGTTGGGTCGCGGCCGCCTGGCCCTGGGGATCAACGTGATCTGGCTCGTGGCCCTGGCACCGGCCCTGGTCGTCGGCGCCACCGTCGGCGGCATCACCGGGGTGGCCGCCGCCCACGCCCTCGTGGCGGTGACCCTGGTGGGCCCGCTGTACCTCGGGGCCCTGGCCCGGGTCACGATGCCGGTGCGGGCCCTCGCCGGTTCCCTGCTCCGACCCGTCGTCGCGGCGGGCGCGGTGCTGCTGGTCGCGGCGACGACGACCGTGCTCGTCGAGGATCCCTTCCCGGTCCTGGCCGTCGGCGGCACCGTGGCCGGGCTCATCAGCCTGGCGCTGCTCGCCCCCACCCTGCGCCTGGCTCGCGCCGGCGCCGGGAGCGAAGGCGCGGCAGCGCGATGAGCCGCTCAGGTGCCCCCTTCCGGGGGCCGAGATAGGACCGTGCGGATCACGTTCCTCGGACACGCCGGGTTCTGCGTCGAGACCGACCGGGTGGTGCTCGTGTGCGATCCCTGGCTCTCCGAATCGGGGGCCTTCGACGGCGCGTGGTTCCCGTGGCCCCCCAACCACCACGTCGCCCCGTGGGTGCGGGAGCGGCTGCACGACGGGGGCCGAGCCCGGTTCGTGTACGTCAGCCACGAGCATCGCGACCACTTCGACCGGGACTTCCTCGCCACCGTCCCGGCCGGGGTCACCTTCGTCGTCCCCCGTTTCGGGCGTACGGCGCTGGCCGACTGGCTCGCCGGTGTGGGCCCGGTCGTGACCCTCGGGGACCGACAGCGCCTCGAGCTCCCCGGCGGCTCCATCGAGATGCACGTGGACGACACGGTGGTCGAGCGTGACTCGGCGGTGCTGGTGGAGCTGGACGGGCACCGGTTCCTGAACCTCAACGACTGCAAGCTCCTCGACCGGGTGCGCGCGATCCGCGCCCGGGTCGGGCCGATCGACGCCTTCTCCTGCCAGTTCTCCGGCGCGACCTGGCACCCCACCTGCTACGAGTACGACCGGCCCACCTACGAGCGGATCTCGGCCCGCAAGGTCGCCGACAAGTTCGCGTCGGTCGTCCGGGCCATCGAGGCGTGCGCGCCTGCCGTGTACCTGCCCGCGGCCGGGCCGGCCTGCTTCTACGACCCGGCCCTGGCGCACCTCAACACGGAACCCGTGAACATCTTCCCCCGGGCCCGGGCCTTCCTCGACCACCTCGCCGCCACCCGGCCCGACCTGGACGTCTGCGCCCGTGAACTCATGCCCGGCGACACCTGGGACGCCACGGCCGGGCGTTTCACGCACCTCGCCGAACCCCGGATCGAGGACCGCGACTTCGCCGCCCTCGTGGCCCGCGGCGCCGCCGCCCACCGCGACCGGATCCTCGCCCTCCAAGATCTGCGCCCGGGGCGCACCGTCGCCGCCGTGCACTCGGACCTCGGCCGAGTGCTCGCCGAGCGCGTCACCCGGTTCCCCCTCGCCTCGGCCGTGGCCGCACCGCTGTACGTCTGGCTCCAGGAGGCCGAGGCGGGCTGGCGGATCGACTTCGCACGCCGGGCGGTGCGTGAGGCCGGGACCATCGACGACCCTGCGTTCACCCGGCTGCGGGTCCCCGCCTGGCAGATGGACCGCGTCCTGGCCGGTGCGCTCACCTGGGAGGACCTGGCGCTCACGTTCCGGCTGCAGATCCTGCGCCGGCCGGACACCTACGACCCGGCGCTCCACGCGTTCTTGCTCACCGAGACCGAGGACCTCGACGCCCTGGGCGACCTCGCAGCCCGAGACGGCACCGAGCGCGTCCTGGTACGGGGGTCCACCCGGTGCTGGGAGGTGAACCGCCGCTGCCCGCACGCCGGCGGCGACCTCTCCGAGGGATGGCTGGAGGACGACCGCTTCCTCGTCTGCCCCCGGCACCGCTGGGTGTTCGACCTCGCCGACGGCGGGCGCTGCACGACCGCCGACGCCACCGTCCACGCCGTCGAGGTCGCCCCCGACACCGGGAACCGGCGGCCGCCCGCCGGGGGCTGAGCGCCCGGCGCGGCGTCCCGCTCAGGGAACGGCCCGGATCATCACGTCTCGCCAGATCGGGGACGCGCCTCCCGTCCCGCGGGCCAGCGTGACCCGGTACTGGGCGTAGCGGCCGATCGACCCGAAGTCCTGGCCCTTTGCCACCTCGGTCCAGGGGCCCCACGACCCGTCGGGGCTCGGGGTCTCCCCGGTGCGCACCGCCACCGAGAACGCCGAGCCCGACGGCAGGTGGGCGTTCCAGTCGATGGGACCCCAACGTGCCCCGGCTGCGCCGGCGTCGAACACCCGGGAGGTGAACGTGCCGCTGCTCACCCCGGGGCCCATCTGCAGCCAGTGCACCGTGAGCCGGGGCCCGCCGACCTTGCGGTCGCTGACCAGCGGACGCAGGTGCTGACCCGGTGCGGTGGTGTGGGTCGCGACCACGACCCCGTCGACCGAGAACACCACCTCGGTCGCGGTCCAGGCGATGCGGAACAGGTGCGGCCCGTCCAGGTACGTCGTCCCGAGGTCGGTCTCGGTCGCCACCGTCGAACTCACGGCGCTGCGGGCCCACAGCCTCCCGCCGCCGCGGGTACCGAACACCGCCCAGGGCCGGCCGCCGTTGTTGGAGCCGAAGCCGACGTCCTGGTTCGCCGCCCCCTTCACGAAGGTCGCCGAGAACTCGATCCAGCGCCCCGGCGGGTAGCCCGAGGAGGCGCGCACCCGGGCCCCGTCGACGCGCAACGCCCCGCCGGCGACCTCGGCCGTGCCGCCCGTCTGCCAGGCGGTGGTGGTGAACGGTGGTGGGACGGCGCTCCCTTCGAACTCCTCTCCCAGCGTGGGCGCCACCATCACCTCGCCGTCCTCCAGCTTGGCGACGTAGGTCCCGGCGTGGCTCCCGGTCCCGAAGTCGGTCGTGGTGGAGTCGGCGACGAAGACCGGGTCGGCGTTCGTCACGGTGACCGTCACCGGGTCCGAGGCCCGGGTCTGGCCCGAGGCGTCGCGGGCCACCGCGGTGATCGTGTGCTCGCCGTTGGTCACGCTGCGGGTGTCCCACTGCACCGTCCAGGGCGGGGCGGTGAGCGGGGGCCCGAGGTCCTGGTCGTCGATGCGTACCTGCACGCTGGTGATGCCGCCGTCACCCCCCTCGGCGATCACGTGGATGGGCACCACACCCTGGAGCTGGGCGCCCACCTCGGGGGTGGTGATGGCACAGAACAGGGCCGTCGACTCGTTGGTCGTGAAGGTGAAGTCCTCCGAGACGGCGAGGTTCCCCGACGCGTCGCGGCTGCGCACCCGGAAGTGGTAGGTGGTGCCCGGGCTGAGGCCGGCGATCGCCACCGAGTGCTCGGTGACCCGGCTCGGGGACAGCGGGCTCATCTGGCCGTAGGCCGGCGTGGTGCCGTACTCGACCTGGCCGTCGGCCGGCTCGTCGGTCGTCCAGGTGATGACCGCCGACGTCCCGGACACCCCCTCGGCGGAGACGTCGCTGATCACCGGGGGTGTCGTGTCGGGGGGACCGTTGGCGACCGTCACCGTGACCGGCTCCGAGGTACCGACGTTGCCGGCAGCGTCGCGGGCCTCCGCGGTGACCGTGTACGTCCCGTCGGCGACGGTGGTCGTGTTCCAGGTCGCGCTGAACGGCGCGGTGGTGACGGGCGGGCCGACCGGGTTGCCGTCCACCTTGAACGTGACGCCGACGACGCCCACGTCGTCGCTCGCCTCGGCGGCCAGCGTCGCCGTCCCGGTGAGCGTCGCGCCGTCGGCGGGTTCGGTCACCTCGACCTGGGGGGCCGTGGTGTCACCCCCGTCGGGGCCCGAGAGGTGCACGATGCGGGCCACCGACGGCACCCCGTTCGAATCGACGACGTTCAGCATGTAGTAGCCGGGCGGGGCGACGTTGCGATTCGAGGGGATCTGCACCGTGAGCTGCCCGGCCAGCTTCGTGAACGACAGCGGGACGAAGCGCTGCTCCTGATCGAGGTTGTGGGTGGAGGTGGCCAGGTTGATGAGGTTCACCGAGGCGATGTCGGCCGCCTGCGGCGTCCCCACCGTCACCGCGTCCCCGTACGCCGCGGCCGCGGGCGCGTCGGTGATCTCCGGGCGGGGCCCCTTGAACAGGTAGGGCGGCGAGTAGATCTGGGCGTCGAGGTAGTTCACGGCCACCCCCAGCCGCCCGCCGCCGGCCACCAGGACCCGACCGTCGGGCAGCAGCGCCGAGGTGGAGTGGTACATCCGGGGGTGCGCCATGGGGGCGAGGCGGGACCAGGTCTCGGTGGCCGGATCCCAGAGCTCGGTCACCACCGGCCCCTCGACCGCCTCGAGGTTGTTCGTGTGGTTGCCGCCGATGGCCATGACGGTCCCGTCGGCGAGCACGGTGAGCATGTGGATGGCTCGCCCGAACTCCATCGACGACGTGGTCCGCCACGTGGGATTCGGTTGGGTGAGGTCGATGAGCTGCGTCCCGGCCATCGACTGCCCCGAGGACTCGTCGAGGCGGCCCACCTCGCCACCACCGGAGATGAGGAGCTTGCCCGGCCGGTACTGGGCCGGGGTGCCGCCGGTCTGCCAGGTCGAGGGCAGCGACTCGTAGGTCTGGGCGTCGACGTCGAGGGTTCGGGTGATGCCGCTCGACGGCGCGATGACCGCCACCTTGCCGTCGGGACGGGTGAACGCGGCGGGGTACAGGATCGTCGTCGGCATGTCGTCGGTGCTGATGCCGGTGAGGCTCGTCCAGGTGTTCGTGGCGGGGTCGAACACCTCGGGCGTGGTGGCCAGCGTCGCCTCGTCGATGTTCCCCGAGATCAGCACCGCCCGGCCGTCGCCGAGCTTCGTCGCCCCCGGGTACCAGCGGGCGTAGGCCATGTCGTCGACCTGCGTGAACGTGCGGGTGACCGGGTCGAAGATGAAGGTCACCGCGATCCCGACCCCGGCACCGGCGTGCCCGCCGGCGATGAGGATCTTCCCGTCGGGCAGCTGGACCACCCCCGAGCAGAAGAGCCCGTAGGGGTTGGAGAGCAGCGTCCAGGAGTCGGTGACCGGGTCCCAGACCTTCGGCCAGGACGGGATCTCCCAGGCGTCCCACACGAGGAACTCGCCGGTGTGCAAGGGGACGAGGTGCACCGCGACGCTGGGCCAACTCATCAGCGGCCCCCACGACCCGAGGACCTGCGGATCGTCGGACGGGTCGGCGGCGGTGGTGAAGGTCCCGTCGGCGGTGACGGTCTCGTTCAGCCAGGCGTCGCGGGTGATGATCCGGTAGTGGTAGGTGGTGTTCGGGGTGAGGCCCCCGATGGACATCCCGTGCCGGGTGACCAGCGCGGTGTCCTGGCGCCAGGACCCGTACGCGGTGGTCGTCCCCCACTCCACGATCGAGGTCGCCGCCTCGTCGGTCCTCCAGCTCACCTGCGCGGTGGTGGTCGTCACCTTCGTCACCGTCCGGTTCGTGACCACCGGCGGGGTGGTCTCCGGCGGGGTGAAGGGGCTGTCGGTCGTCCAGGCCGGCCCGTGCCACAACGTCCCGTTGTGCCCGTTGCCGGAGGCGTCGGCGGTGGTGGTCCCCGTGCCCTCGTCGAGGTGCCAGAGCCCGATGGTGTGGGCGTCGGGGGTGAACGGCGTCCGGCGGACCACGTAGCCCTCCGGGCCGTAGCGCACCACGTTCGACAGCCGCACCTCGTCGACGAGGCCTTCGAAGAAGTCGTTGCTCGCCCCGAGGCTGCCGATCCGGAACAGGTTCGAGTCCTGGACGACGGTGCCGGGATAGGTCTGGGTCTTCACGGCCTGTCCGTTCACGAACAGGCGCATGGTCATGCCGTCGTAGGTCCCCGCCACGGCGTACCAGCGGTTGAGGGGCAGCGGCGGCGAGTCGGCGTACCGGAGGATGCCGTCGACGCCGAGCACCCAGCGGAACATGACCCCGTGGTAGGCGGGGGCCACCCCCAGCGCCCAGGCGTTCTTGCCGGTGATGAAGGCGTGCTTGGCCGCGGTCGGCTTGACCCAGGCCTCGAGGGTCATCACCGGCGGCCGCAGGCCCGGGTGGTCGGGGACCTCGACCCTGGCGGCCTGGCCGTCGAAGGCGAGGGCCTGCCCCCCGGCGGCGCCGACCGGGGTGCCCGTGGCCGCGACGAGGCCGGCCGCCGTCATCGTGAACCCGACCAGCAGGGCCCAGGCGCGCCCACCTCCCGACCGACGCGCCGGTGAGACCGAACCGCTGTTCCGCATCCTGCGCACCTGCGCCTCCACCGCTTGCCCGTGCCGCGACCGGCCCGTCGGCCGCATCGGTCACGCCCCGCCCCGGAGCGGTCCGTGAAGGCCACAGGTTACACCCTGCGTGGTGGCGTCGCACCCCGCGCGGTCGCCGCTAGCGTGCGGGCGATGGCACCGCCGCCCTCAGGCCCGGCCGAGGCGCCCCAGGTGCACCCGAGCGCGATCGTCGAGGACGGCGCCCACCTCGGGCCGGCGACCCGGGTCTGGCACCACGCCCACGTGCGCGCCGGCGCCCGGATCGGCGCCCGGTGCGTGCTCGGCAAGGGCACCTTCGTCGACGCCGGGGTGAGGATCGGCGACCGGGTGAAGGTGCAGAACGGGGTGTCGGTGTACCGGGGGGTCGTGCTCGAGGACGACGTGTTCGTCGGCCCGAACGCCACCTTCACGAACGACCGGCGGCCCCGGGCCCACGGTGAGGGCTGGGTGCCGGTGGAGACCCGGGTGCGGCGGGGCGCGTCGATCGGCGCGAACGCCACCGTGGTCTGCGGCATCGAGATCGGGCCCTGGGCCATGGTGGGCGCCGGCGCGGTGGTCACCCGCGACGTCGAGCCGCACCGCCTGGTGCTGGGAACCCCCGCCCGGGCCGCCGGGTGGGTCTGCACCTGCGGCGAGGTGGTGAGCCGGGCCGAGGCGCGCCCCGCCCCCGGCAGCCCTTGTGACCGCTGCGGCCGGCCCTACGACGCGCCGCCGAGGGACGTCGGCGGCGGCGCGGCCCCGGCGGGCCGGGCCCCGTGACGCGGCCCATCCCGATCTCGGCGCTGTCGCTCACGCCCGAGGACGAGGCGCGGGTGCTGGGCGTGCTGCGATCCGGGCACCTGGCCCAAGGACCGGTGGTGGCCGAGCTCGAAGCGGCGTTCGCCGGGCTGTGCGAGGTGCGGGAGGCGGTGGCGGTGTCGTCGGGCACCGCGGCGCTCGAGGCGACGCTGCGGGCTCTTGGCATCGGGGCCGGCGACGAGGTGATCACGACCCCGTTCACGTTCGTGGCGACCCTGAACGCCATCCTCGCCGTCGGGGCCGTGGCCCGGTTCGCCGACATCGACCCGTCGACGTTCACCATCGATCCCGAGGCGGCCGCGGCCCTCGTGGGCGCTCGGACGGCGGCGATCCTGCCCGTGCACCTCTACGGACTGCCGGCCGACCTCGAGCGGCTGGGCGCGCTGGCCCGGCGCCACGGGCTCGCCCTCGTCGAGGACGCCGCCCAGGCGCACGGCGCCCGGGTCGGCGGACGTCCGGTCGGGTCGTTCGGTGCCGGGTGCTTCTCGCTGTACGCCACGAAGAACGTGGCCGCCGGGGAAGGGGGGATCGTCACCACCGACGACGCCGTGCTGGCCGACCGGCTGCGGCTGCTGCGCAACCAGGGGATGCGGGAGCGGTACCGCTACGAGGTGATCGGCACGAACCTCCGGCTCACCGACCTCGCGGCGGCGGTGGCCGTCGGGCAGGTGCGTCGCCTCGGTACCCTCACCGCCGCCCGGCGGGCGAACGCGGCACGCCTGCGGTCCGGGTTGGCAGGCCTCGCGGGCCTGCGGCTCCCGGAGGAACCCGCAGGGCGGGACCACGTGTACCACCAGTTCACCGTGCGGGTCGTGCGGTCCGAAGGCCGGGACCGCGACCGGCTCGGGGCGGCGCTGGCACGACGCGGGATCGCCACCGGCGTCTACTACCCCCGCGTCGTGTTCGACTACGAGTGCTACGCAGGGCATCCCGGGGTCGTGCGAGAGGAGGTGCCGCAGGCGCGAGCCGCCGCGGCGGAGGTGCTCTCCCTACCCGTCCACCCGGCGCTCGAGCCCGGCGACCTCGACCGCATCGTCGCGGCGACCACCGACGCGCTCGGCGGCTGAGGGACCCGCCGGGCCCGTGGTCTGGGACCCCCCGGCGCCTCGGTAGCCTGACGCCGTGGGCAGCGACGTGCGCCGGGCGCCGCTCCGGTTCGCACTCATCGGAGCCGGGTGGATGGGGGCGTTGCACGCCCGGGTGCTCAGCCAGCACCCGTCGAGCGCCCTGGCGGTGGTCGTCGATCCCGACGAGGGCGCCGGGCGCGCCCTCGCCGAGGCCCACGACGCGACCTGGGCCCCCGACCTCGACGTCGAGATCGACGCCGCGGTGGTGGCCTCCCCCACCGAGACGCACGTCGCCTGGGCGGAGCGCCTGCTGGCCGCCGGCGTCCCGACGCTGGTGGAGAAGCCGGTGTCCACCTGCCTGGAGGAGACCCGGGCCGTGGTGGCGATGGCCGAGCGCCACGACGTACCCGTGATGTGCGGGCTGCTCGAACGGTTCAACCCCGTCGTGGCCACCGCACTCGAGATCGTCGACGCCCCGGTGCACGTGAGCGTCGTTCGCCACTCCCCCTACGTGGAGCGGATCCGCACGGGGGTGGCCCTCGACCTGCTGATCCACGACGTCGACCTCGCCCTGCGGATCGCCGGCCGCCGCCCCGACGGGATCATGGCCCACGTCGCCTGCGTCCACCCCAAGTCGGAGCCGGGTGCCGAGGACGTGGCCGAGGTGACGCTCTCCTACGACGAGGGACTGCTCGTGTCGCTGTCGGCGAGCCGCCTCTCGCAGCGGAAGGTGCGCAGCCTCTGGATCGCCGAGCTCGACCGGATGGTCGAGGTCGACATGCTGCGCCACGACATCACCGTGTACCGGCACGTCGGCAACGCGATGATCGGCGACGACGGCCGGGGCTACCGGCAGCAGACGATCATGGACATCCCGGTCGTGGCCAACGTCCGGGAACCCCTCGCGGTCCAGCTCGACCGATTCGTCGCGCTGGCCCGGGGGGAGCTCGACGCCGCGGCCGAACGGGCAACGATCGTCCCGCCGCACGAGGTGGTCGCCGAGGCGCTCAGGATCGCGGCCGCCGGACGTCAGGGCTCCTGATCGAGACGGTCGATCACCACCCCACCACCGTCCAACCGCACGCGACCGGTGGGTCGGGCCGGCACGCCGGTCACCACCGTGTGCGGGGCGACGTCACGGGTGACGACCGCTCCCGCCCCGATCACCGCTCCGTCCCCCACGGTGACACCCATGAGGACCACCGCGTTCGCACCCACGAACACCCGTTCACCCAGCCGGGTGGGGGCCCGGTCGACCCGGTCGTGGCGGCGACCGCTCACGCAGCGCGCGACGGTGGAGTGCGTGTAGATCTGGGCCCCGCAGGAGATGTCGCAGCCGGCCCCGATCACCAGGCCGCCCGAGCCGTCGATCACCGTGAACGGCCCGATCCAGGTACCCGGACCGATCTCCGGCTCGCCGATGACCAGGGCCAGCGGGTGGTAGGGGTTCGGCGGGAGCACCCAACCGGCGGGGGGCCGGATCCCCTCGCCGCCGGGTGCGTCGGCGACCGGCTCCGGCATGGCCGCATGATGGCACGCCCCGGTGACGGCCGGTGCGCTCAGCTCCGGCGGGAGCGGACCTCCGCCACGACCTCGGCGAGCCCCTCCTTCACCCCGATCCGGGGTTCCCAGCCCAGCACCTGCCGGGCCCGGGCGACGTCCGCGGCCCTGCGGGTGACGAGGACGTCACGGGGTCGGAACTGCGGCTCGGTGGCCGAGCCGACCAGGTCGGAGAGGATCCGGGCCAGTTCGGCCACGGAGGTCTGCACGCCGGTGCCCACGTTGCAGACGGCGGACGCCTCACCGCACACCAGCGCGGCCCGGAAGGCCTCGGCCACGTCGCGCACGTGCACGAAGTCCATCGTCTGGGCGCCGTCACCGTCGATGACCGGCGGCTCGCCGGCGAGGAGCCGCTCGACGAAGCTGAGGACCACGGTGGTGTAGTAGGCGTCGCGCCGCTGCCCCGGGCCGTACACGTTGAAGAGCCGCAGCGCGATGCCCTCCAGCCCGTGGGTGCGCCGGTAGAAGCCGAGCAGGTGCTCACCCGCGAGCTTCGAGATGCAGTACGGCGTCTGCGGGGCCAGCGGGCCGTCTTCCCGCATGGGCAGCGACCCGGGCTCGCCGTAGACCGACGCCGACGACGCGAACACGACTCGGCGCACCCCGGCGTCGGCGGCGGCGGCGAAGGTGTGCTCGGTCCCGAGGAGGTTGATCTCGAGGCTCTCGGCCGGGTCGGCGAAGCTCTTGTTGATCGCGGTGGCGGCCAGGTGCACCACCGCGTCGCAGCCCCGCACGGCGCGGTCCATGGCCCCCCGGGAGCGCACGTCGGCCTCGACGAGCTCGACGCCGAGGCGCTCCTGGACGGCCAGCACCTCGGGGTCGGCCCGGTAACGGTTGTCCAGGGAGCGCACCCGGTAGCCGGCCCCGGCGAGGATCGGCACGAGGTGGCCCCCGATGAAGCCGCCCCCACCGGTGACGAGCACCGTGGCGGGCGGGACGACGCTCATCCCGCCTCCCCGGCCCGGGCGCCGGCCACGGCGTCGGCCAACACCTCCAGCACCCGGTCCACCTGCGCCTCGGTGAGTTCGGCGTGCATCGGGACCGCCAGGTGGCGGGCGAAGCAGTCGGCGGACACCGCACAGCGCGCCGGGCTGCGATACACGGGTTGCAGGTGCGAGGCGAACGTCCCGATCGAGCACTGCACACCCGAACGGCGTAGGTGGCGGGCCACCGCGGCCCGGGGTACGTCCGGATCGAGGGTGACGACGTAGGACTGCCAGGCGTGGTCCCGCCCCTCCCCCACCACCGGGGCGGTCACCCCGGTCTGATCGGCCAGTCCTCGGCGGTAGCGCTCGGCCCGGGCGGCACGGACCGCCAGCAGCTCGTCGAGACGGCCGAGCTGCACGAGCGCGACCGCGGCTTGCAGGTCGGACAGCTTGTAGTTCCACCCGAGCGTCTCGAAGACCGGCACCTCGAGCTCGGCGCCTCGCTCCCGCTCGTACGCGGGTCGCACCCCGAAGCTCGACCGGGACCGCACGGTGGCGGCCAACGCCGCGTCGTCGGTGACCACGAGCCCTCCCTCCCCCGAGGTGATGCCCTTTCGGGCGTGGAGGGAGAAGCAGGTGACGTCGGCGAGCACCCCGGCCGGTCGCTCCCGGTACCGGGCCCCGATCCCGGCAGCGGCGTCGGCCACGAGGAACAGCCCGCTCCGCCGGGCCAGCGCGCCGAGCTCGTCGTAGTCGGCGCACTGGCCGAAGGCGTCGACGGCGATGATGCCCACCGTCCGGGGGGTGATCGCCGCCGCGACCGCGGCCGGATCGACGGTCCAGGTGTCGGGCCGCACGTCGGCGAAGACCGGGGTCGCCCCGCAGAACAGCACCGCGTGCCCGGTGGCCGGGTAGGTGTAGTCGGCGACGACGACCTCGTCGCCCGGGCCGACCCCGAGGGCCGCCAGCGCGAGGTGCAACGCCGCGGTGCAGCTCGAGACCGCCACGGCGTGCGCCGCACCGAGCCGGGCCGCCACCGCTTCCTCCAACGCCGCGCCCCGCGGTCCCTGCCCTGCCACCCACCCCGAGGCGAGCGCGTCGGCCACCGCCTGGACCTCTGCGGGACCGAAGCTCGGACGGGCGAGCGGCACGACCTCGGCGTCGGTCGCGCCCGGCGACATCGTCGGGGGGGGCACGCGGGACATGCGGCCACGAAGCGTAGCAACGCGGCCACACCGCCGGTGCTACCGTGACGACGACCGAAGGCCGCCGAGGACCGGGACGGGCAGGGAGCGCAGCGCCAGCGTGAACCACCTCGACGAGCCGCTCCTGTGCCTCACCAGCGACGTCGACTGGGCTTCCGACGCCTGCATCGCGGATCTCGCCCAGACCTGCGAGGAGCTCGGGATCGTCCCGACGTTCTTCGCCACGCACCGCTCCTCGCTCCTCGACCGCCTCGTCGCCGAGGGTCGCGCCGAGGTGGGCGTGCACCCGAACTTCTTGCCCGGCTCCACCCACGGCTCGGACCCCGAGGCGGTGCTCGACCACGTGCTGGGCCTGTACCCGCAGGCCAAGGTGTCCCGGTCGCACGCCTTCGTCGACTCCACCCCGATCGCGAGGTCGCTGGTGCGACGGGGGATCCGGTACGACTCCAACCTGTGCCTCCACCGCCAGGCCGGGCTCGTGCCCCTGCGACACGCCAGCGGCCTGGTCCGCCTCCCGGTGTTCTGGGAAGACGACTGCCACTGGCACCTCGGCGACCCCTGGGAGCTCGACGCGCTCTGGCGCGACGTGTGCACCCCGGGACTCAAGATCCTCAACGTGCACCCGTTCCCGTTCGCGCTGAACATCGGCGACGCCGCGACCTACGAGCGTCTCAAGGGCGAGGCGACGACGGTCGATGCGCGGGCGGTGACGGAACACCGCCGAGCCGGTGCGGGGACCCGGACCCTGGTGCGGGCGCTGCTCGAGACCGCGCGCCGGGAGGGCCTGCGCTTCCACACGCTGGACGACATCTACCGTTCGACCGTCGAGCACGAGGAGCCGCCGGGATGACCAACGACCGCACGCACCTGGGCGACGCCGGCCGGGTCACCGTGCACACACCCGAGGAGCAGGAAGCGTACGCCGCGATGAGCGACGCCGAGAAGCAGGCGTTCCTGCGCCGCGAGTACGAGGCCCGCAACCCGCTCGACCCCTACGCCACCTCCCGGGACTGGAACGCCCGGGAACTCGAGATCGAGGCCATCGCCCGCCACCTCCCCGCCGGCCCCGGCCGGGTGCTCGACCTCGGGTGCGGCAACGGCTACACCCTGCTGTCGCTGGCCCAGCGGCTCGGGGACGGGTGGGACCTGTGCGGGGTCGACTTCACCCCGGCGCTCGTGCACGGGGCCGAGGTGCTCACCGCCGAGCGCGCCCCGGCCCTCGCCAGCGTGCCCCGCTTCGTGTGCGCCGACGCGGTCGCCCACGTGCGGCAACTCACGGACGGCTCGGTCGACGTGGTGATCACCGAGCGGTTCCTGCAGAACCTGCCCACGCGGGAGGCCCAGTACCGGATGATCGGCGAGATCGCCCGGATCCTGCGGCCCGGGGGGCGGTTCCTCATGTGCGAGGGATCGCAACGGGGCCATCGTCGCCTCAACGAGCTGCGGGAGGCCTGCGGGCTGGACCCGATCCCGGAGACGAGTCCCGAGAACGTCTCGTCGCTGCGGTTCGACGACGACGACGTCGAGCGCCGTGCCCGCGGCGTGGGGTTCACGGTGACGGCCGTGGTGGCGTTCCCCGTCTACTTCGCGATCTCACGGGTCTTGCACCCCATGCTGGTCGCGCCCGACCCGCCCCGCTTCGACGCCCCGATCAACGAGGCGGCCCGCCGGCTCCAGCTCGCGCTCGAGCACCAGCCGGTGATCGGGTCGAACGTGCTGTGGGTCCTGGACCGGTAGGTCCAGGACCCGGCCCACATCACCTCCGGCGGCGCCACGACCCGGCCGCCGTCCGTACCCGAAGCCGCAGCGCATCCAGCTCCCGCACCGGCCGGGGTGGCACGGGGCTCCCCCCGACCTCCCGGTAGATCGCCTCGAGCCGCTCGGCGACGGCGTCGAGCCCGTACCGGCCGGCGACGAAGCCGCGCCCCCAGGAACCCAGCTCGGCCCGGCGCGCCGGGTCGCGGACCAGCGCCCCGAGCTGGTCGGCGAGCCGGTCGGTGCCGTCCCCGATTCCGTAGAACCCCTCGGCGGCGAAGCGCGGGGCGGACTCGTGCGTGACGATCTCGCTGAAGGCACGGTCGCCGTAGACGATCGTGGGACGGGCGAAGGCCAGGCCCCGCAGCGCCGAGGATCCGTTGGCGAGCACGATGTCGGCCGCGGCGTACGCCGGACGGGGATCGGCGAGCGCGCCGAGGAACCGGACCGCGCTGCGGCCCAGTCGGCGCTCGAGCTCCTGGGTGCGGCGCTCCAGGCGCGGACGCTCGGGACCGTCGCCGACCACGACCAGCCGCACCGGCGGGTCGGGGGGCAGGCACGCCAAGGCGTCGATCGCCTGGTCGATCCCCGAGGTCTTGATCGGCTCGGCCAGCCTGGACACGACCACGACGTGCAGTCCATCCGGCTCGAGGCCGGCGGCGGCGCGGAAGGTGTCGGCGTCCACGGCGGCCGGGTCGTCGGCGACGAGGTCCACCGGTGGCTCGAGCAGGTGCACGGGCCCGGGCCGGATCCGCCGGGTCGCGGCGGCGATCGCTTCGGTACCCACCGTGAGCGGCACGTACCGGGGCAACGTCCGCAGCACGACCATCGACATCGACGTGGCCAGCAACGGGACGCCGGCGCGCCGGTGCGGGCCCCAGAACGCGTCGAGGACTTGCGGCCACTCCCAGGCGTGCACCAGGTGAGGCTTCAGCTCGCCGACCAGCGCGGCGATGTGCTCGGCCACCCGACGGCTGGGATGCCGAGGCTCGTCGGGCAACGCCCGCCAGGGCAGGCCGGCCTCCTCGACGAGCGGGCGCGCCGGCCCGTCCGCGGCGGCGAGGTGCACCTCGTGCCCGCGACGGGCGATCGCGGCGGCGAGGTGCACGGTGTTGGTCTGGCTCCCCCCCAGTTCGAGGCGGTGGCCGACGACGAGCACCCTCACGAGTCGCGCGGTGGTCCCTGGGCCTGCGGCGGCGGCGTCAGCGGAAGCCGTCGAGGCCGATCGAGGCGAGCTCGGGGGTCGCCCCGGCGCCGGAGCGCGCGACGCTGACCCGCACCTGGGCGTACCGGCCGGTGAGCCCCGGCGACCCGCCGTTCGTCACCGACACGAACGGGCTCCAGCCGGCACCGGGCGTGGGTGTCGGTCCGCTGCGCACCTCGACGGTCAGGAGCGCTCCCGCCGGCACCGTCGCCGACCAGGCCGCCTGCGTCCAGGTCGTCGGCCCGCCCCCGTCCCAGACCCGGGAGGTGAAGGTGCCGCTCGGGGCGAGCGGACCGAGCCGCAGCCAGTCGACCTCGAGGCGGGCACCGCCGGCGGTCCGGTCGCTCACGAGGGGCCGCAGACCCGTCGTGACGGTGCGGGCGTGGGTGGCGACGACCACCCCGTCGACCGAGAACGTGACGGTTCCCGGTTGCCAGTCGATGCGGAAGCGCCTCGGCGCACCGAGGAACCCGGTGCCGAGGTACGTGTTCGTCTGGCTGACCGAGCTCGACGCGGAGCGGGCCCACAGGCCGCCTCCGCCCCGGGTGTCGAAGGTGAGCCAAGGGGTGCTCGACAGGTTGGTACCGAACCCCACCA
>CALEDW010000224.1 GCA_937949585.1 uncultured Acidimicrobiia bacterium | reverse complement strand
CGGGGTCGGCGCCGTCGGGGCCGCCACCTCGGGCGGCGCCGGCTGCGCCGGGGCCGGCGCGGGCGGCTCCACGGCCGGGGGTGGCGACACCGGCTCGGCAGCCACGACCTGCCCGCGCAGGCCGAGCTCGTCGGCCTTGCGACGGATGCGGTCGGCGAGCGGCTCGTCGATGCTCGAGGAGTGGCTCTTCACCCCGATCTTGAGCTGCTCGGCGAGCTCGATGACCGTGGTGTTCTCCACCCCGAGCTCACGGGCGAGCTCGTAGACCCTGATCTTCTTCGTCGGCACCGTCGTCCTTTGTTCCGGCCTGCGGGTCGCAGGCCTGCTCCGCATGCGCCACGCTTGCGGTCGCGGCGCTCTCTCCGGGGCCCGGCCCGTCGGCGGTCCCCGCTCTCGTCACCTCTCCCGTCCGGTCGTCCGTCCCGTCGTCCGTCCCGTCGTCTCCGTACAGTGTCGCGCGCACGCGGGCGATCTCCCCGTCCCCCAGCGCCGTGCGCAGGGCCCGGGCGAGCCGACCCCGGCGCACCGCCGCCTCGAAGCACCGGAGGGATCCCCGGCACAGCCAGGCGCCCCGCCCCGAGACGCCGCGACCGACCTCGATGCCGCCCTCCGGCGTCCGGGCGAGCCGGTCGCCGACGGCGGGGTCGAGGCGCCGGCCGCAGCCCACGCAGGTGCGTTCAGGCCGTGAGCCCGCCGACCCCCTCCTCGTGTGCCCGCTCGTCGGCCTCGCCGGCGGCGACCTCGAGCTCGGTCTCCTCGGGCGGTGTGGCCTCGGCGGCCACCTCGTCCTCGGGCCCGGCCACGTGCATGGCCACCTCCTCGGCGGCGGGAACCTCCTCGTCGGCGCCACCGGGGACGCCGGCGTCCTCGTCGTCGGGCCTCCGCAGGCCCACCGCCGCCTCGAGCTCGACCTCGTCCGGGGGCGTCCCGGGCGTGGCGTAACCGGCCTCGGCGGCGCTGATCGCCTCCCCGCCCCCGGCCGGCTGGAAGACGAGCTCGCCGGCGTCGGTGCGGATCCACTCGCCCTCGGCGTACTCGACGCTGCCCGCCGCCTCCTCGGCGAGCTGCGTCTCGCTCTTGATGTCGACCCGCCACCCGGTGAGCCGGGCGGCGAGACGGGCGTTCTGACCTTCCTTGCCGATCGCCAGCGAGAGTTGGAAGTCCGGCACGATCACCTCCGCCACCCCGGTGTCGGGGTGGATGCGGACCTCGCGTACCTTGGCCGGCGCCAGCGCCTTGGCCACGAACTCCGCCGGGTCCTCGCTGTAGGGGACGATGTCGACCTTCTCGCCCCGCAACTCGTTGATGACCATCCGGACCCGGGAGCCCCGGCCCCCGACGCAGGCCCCGACCGGGTCGACGTAGGGATCGTGCGACGTCACTGCGATCTTGGTCCGGTGGCCGGGCTCGCGGGCGATGGCCTTGATCTCCACGACCCCGTCCACGATCTCGGGTACCTCCAGGGCGAACAGCTCCTTCACCAGCCCCGGGTGGGTGCGGCTCACGACGATCTGCGGCCCTTTTGCGGTCTTGCGAACCTCCACGATGTAGGCCTTGAGGCGGGCGCCGTGCTCGTAGCGTTCGCCCGGCACCTGCTCGGCTTGGGGCAACAGGGCCTCCACCCGGCCCAGGTCGAGGAGCGTGTAGCGCTGGTCGGTCTGCTGCACGATGCCGGTGACGATCTGGCCCTCCCGCCCGGCGAACTCCTCGTACTTCATGTCGCGCTCCGCCTCGCGGATGCGCTGGAGGATCACCTGCTTGGCGGTCTGGGCGGCGATCCGCCCGAAGTCGGCGGGCGTGTCGTCCCACTCCTTGAGGACGTGCCCCTCCTCGTCGAGCTCCTGGGCGATGACCCGGATCTCGCCGGTCTCGATGTCGATCTCGACGAGCGCCTCCTCGGCGGCGCCGGGCATGCGCTTGTAGGCGGTGACCAGGGCGTTGGCCAGCGCCTCGAGCATCACCTCCACCGGGATGCCCCGGTCGCGCTCGATCGTGTGCAGCGCCTCCATCATCTCCGAGTTCATGCCGACCCCACCTTCGCTCGCTTGGCGCGCCCCGGCCGCGAGCCGCCGGCGGGCCGGGGGGTGGCCTGCCACTCGAAGACCGTGCGTGCCTCGACGACGTCGTCGTAACGGACCGGCACGCGCTCGCCGTCCACATCGAGGTCGCATCCGTGCTCGCCGGCCCCCGCCAGCCGGCCCCGCAGGCGCCGGGTCCGCCCGTCGGGCTCCCGCACCCGCACCACCACCCGCTCGCCGACCGCCCCGGCGAAGTGCTCGGAGCGGCGCAGCGGCCGCTCGAGGCCGGGGCTGCTCACCTCGAGCGTGTACGGCCCCGGCAGCTCCTCGAGCCGGTCGAGGACCGGCCCGACGGCCCGGGTGGCGCGCTCGCGGGCCTCCAGGTCGACGCCGCCGGGGCGGTCGACCAGGATCCGCACGGAGCCGGCCGGGCAGGACACGTCGTAGAGCTCGAGGCCGATCGGGCCCAGCACCTCGGCCGCGACGCGCGCGACCGCCGCGGCCCGCGCCTCGGCGGTCGCCGCCCGGTGGCGTCGCGGTTCGGTGTCGGTCATCGACCTCGTACTCCGTCGTCTCTCCATCCGCGTCCGGCCGTCCGCGTCGCTCGTCCGCCGGTGCGGCGCACCGGT
>CALEDW010000223.1 GCA_937949585.1 uncultured Acidimicrobiia bacterium | reverse complement strand
GTCGGCGCCGCCGCGGGGGTGGATCCCGACCTGCGGCGGGTGCTCGCCGACCTCCTCGGCCGCGCGGGGGTCGAGGTCGTTGCGCTCGGCGACGGGCTCGGCGTCGTGGACTGGGCCGATGAGCTCCGGGGGATCGTCGGGACCGAGCGGTTCCGGCTGCTCGCGAACGGCATCGGTCCAGGCGGCGACGTTCGCTTCCCGCACACCTCGACGTGCTGCGCGTGCGGCTCGTGCGGGATCTGCGCGCAGGCCCCCGTGCGAGAAGCGGCCCGGACCGGCAGCCGCACCGTGTTCGTCGGCGCCTCGGTGTTCGACCGCAAGGCTGCCCTCGTCGCCGACGTCGTCGTGGCCCGCGGCCCGCTCGCCGGCTGGTGTGAGCTCGCCGGTGTGCCGTTCCATCCGTTCGCCGCACTCGCCGACCTCGAACCGATCCTGGGGGAGGTCCTCGGCGCGAGGTGCCCGGTGTGAGGGTGCGGTCGTGAAGGTCATCGTGGGCTCCGACGAGCGGACCTCCCTGACCGACGCGGTGGTCGAGGACCTCCGGGGCCGGGGTCACGAGGTCGTGGTGGTGGGCCCGCCGGCGGGGCAGGACAAGCAGTGGGCCGAGGTCGGCCGCGAGGTGGGCCAGGCGGTCGCCGGCGGCGACGCCGACACCGGCGTGCTGTTCTGCTGGACCGGGACCGGTGCGTCGATCGCGGCCAACAAGGTGCCCGGCGTGCGCGCCGCGTTGTGCACCGACGCCGCCACCGCCGCCGGCGCCCGCCGCTGGAACGACGCCAACGTGCTCGTGATGAGCCTCCGGCTCACCAGCCCCGAGGTGGCCCGGGAGATGCTCGACGCCTGGTTCGGCACCGAGGTCGACCCGGGCGAGGCGGCGAACATCGCCCGCCTCGAGGGCTGAGGGTCCCCGCCCGGTGGGTGCCATCGGGCTCTCCCCCCTAGGCTGCGGCCATGCCGGTGTACGTGATGCTGTCGACGCTCGGGCCCGGTGGGTGGGAGACCGTGCACGAGCACCCCGAGCGGATCCTCGAAGTGCGTCGAGAGGTCGAGGCGATGGGGTTGCGGGTCATCGCCCAGTACGCCCTCATGGGTCAGTGGGACTTCCTCAACGTCATCGAGGCGCCCGACGAGAAGGCGATGGCTCGTGCCGCGGTCACCCTGGCGGCGCGGGGCACGATGCGTACCACCACCATGCAGGCCCTGACGGTCGAGGATCTCGTCGAATCGCTGAAGAGCCCGGCCGCCGGCACCTGAGCGATCCTCGATCCGCCGGCCCGGTTCAGATCCACCACATCTGGCGGCGGCGGTCCTCGCGCACCTCGTCGGGACCGAACACGGTGGGGAGCACCGAACCGTCGGAGCGGCGCCGGATCCGGTAGCCGGGAGGGTCGCCGGGCACCACCTCGGCGATCTCGAACCCTGAGGCCCAGCGCTGGTCGAAGCGGACCCGCACCTCGACCCGCGTGCCGGGCTGCACGCACGCATCGTAGGGCAGGGGCTCGCCTGCGGTGCGGGTGCATCCCGGCGGTACGCGGGTGGAACCCGTTGCGGCGCGCCGCCGTTCGCTACCGTCCGCACGTGGCCGCGACCGCCTCGTCTGCCACTGCCCGCGCCGGCGCGCCGACCTTGCGCCTGGAGCGGCGGTGCTGGGAGGACGGCGACCGCGTGGTGTGCGGCGTCGACGAGGTAGGGCGGGGGGCGTGGGCCGGACCCGTGACGGTGGCGGCGGTCGTCCCACCGCCCCGGCACCTGCGCGGGGTGCGCGACTCGAAGGTCCTGCGACCCGAGGAGCGGGAGGTCGTCGCCGCCGCGGTGCGCGACTGGGCGGTGGCCTGGGCCGTGGGGCACGCGAGCGCCACGGAGTGCGACGAGCTCGGCATGACCGCGGCGCTGCGCCTCGCCGGGCACCGGGCGCTGGCGCGACTGGAGGCCGACGGCGTGCGGCCCGACCGGGTCATCCTCGACGGCACCCATGACTACCTGCGCCTCGGTGGCCGGGTGGTCACCCGGGTGCGGGCCGATGCCACCTCCCTGGCGGTGGCGGCGGCGTCGGTGGTGGCCAAGGTGGTCCGCGACCGGATCATGGCCGGTGAGGCCGAGCACTTCCCCGCCTACGGCTTCGAGCGCAACCGGGGCTACCCGACGCTGCGGCACCGGGCGGCGCTGGCGGCCTGGGGTCCCACCACCATCCACCGCCGGACCTGGATCTTCATGGACGGCCTCTGCTGGGGCGGCCTCCCGCCCCCGCCGGGCCGCCTGTGCTGAAGGGAGCGCGCGCCCGCGGGGCCCTTCCCGTCGGGGTCCTGCGCCGATCGGGGGCCGGGTCCATGGTCTGCGGGCGGGGCCGTCGACCTCCCGGAAGTCCACGCCGGGGCCCTCGAGGTGACCGGGCCGTCGTGGGTGCCGTGCCGGCCGATCGCCGGCTCCGTCCGGGCCGGCGCCTACGATCCGGGCGTGGGCCAGACGATCGCCGTGACCGAGCAGCCGGCCGGCGTCCCGGGCGTGCGGATCTACGTGTGCGACCGTTCCGTCACCGGGATGGCCATCGAGCGCTACCCCGACCGCGCCGCCGCCGGTGGCGACCGGCCGCCCGACGTGCTGGCCCGCCGTCTCTTCGACCTGGGGGCCCAGCGGGTGACGGTGTACTCCAACACCGTCACCGTGCACGCCCCCGAGGAACGCTGGGCCGAGCTCGCCCCCCGGGTCCGGCACACCATCGAGCACCTCTTCGAGTTCTACGGCGACGAGGCCGGCTGGTCGTTCGAGGCGCGGGGCGTCGAGCCGCCGACCACCCCCGCCGTCACCTGACCCCGCTCCGGATCGAACACACGTTCGATACACTGGCCGCCGTGCGGGAAGGCGCGGCGACCCGGGACGAGTTGGCCCGTCTCGCCGAGCGTGTCGCGCCCCGGAGGCCGCTGCGGGAGCGGCGGCTCCGGCTCGATGGGCCGGCGGCGCGCCTCGCCCCCGAGGGGCTGCCCCGGGGCGGGGTCGTGCAGGTGCTGGGCCCACCCGGGTCGGGGGTGACGTCGCTGGGGGTGCAGCTGGCCGCGGCGGCGAGCCGGGCGGGGGAGTGGGTCGCCGCCCTCGACGACGGGACGCTGGGCGGCCTGGCGCTGCTGGAGGCCGGGGTGGCGGCCGAGCGGTTCGCGATGGTGCGCGCCCCGCGGACCGGCGCCGGCTGGGCCCGGGTGGCGGCGATGCTGGTCGACGGGTTCGGGCTCGTGCTGGCCGACCCGCCCCGCGCCCTGGGGGCCCGGGATGCCCGCCGTCTCCGGGCCCGGCTGCGGGAACGGGACGCGCTGCTGGTGGTGCTCGGCCCGTGGCCGTTCCCCGGGGTGCGCCGCACCCTCGAGCCGGAGGGCGTGCCCGGGCCGGAGGGCGTACGCACGGTGGCGGGCGCGGCGGCGGTGCGCCCCGGTCGGCGGGCGGGATGACGGCGGGCCCGCCCGAGCGTCCCGGCCGCCCCGGGCGGGTGGCGTGCGTGACCTGCGCGCCCTGGCCGCTGGTCGCCGTCGCCGACCCCACCCGTCCTGCCGCGGTGCTGGAACGGGGGCGGGTGGTGGCCGCCACCGCGGCGGCCCGGGCCTCCGCGGTGCGGGTGGGCCAGGATCGCCGGGAGGCCGAGGCGGCCTGCTGCGACCTGG
>CALEDW010000222.1 GCA_937949585.1 uncultured Acidimicrobiia bacterium | reverse complement strand
CGCCCGGCTGGCGCGGGAGGAGGCCTTCCTCCCCGCCGTCGCCGAGGTCGCCGAGCAGCTCACGGCACTGGAGCCGCGGGCGTGGTCGCTGCCGGAGCTCGACGGGCGCCTGGCCCGCACCCTCGCCCGCCGCCTCGGCATCGACCCCCCGGCCTCGGCGACGGTGGACCGGGCGGTCGGCGACACCGGCGCCGCCGCTCCCTTCCTCGGAGCGTTCGGGGCCCTGGACACCGCCGGGACGGTGGCGGTGATCGGCCACGGCGACGGCCGCACCACCGGGGTGCTGCTGCACCTCGACGGACCGGTCCCCGGCGCCGCCCGGCTCACCACGCTGCTCGCCGGCGGTACCCCCGTGCACTACCCGGCGGTGCTGCGCGCCCGGGGTCAGCTCACCCCGGCCGGCGAGCCGGTGCCGATGGGCGTGCCGCCGGGCTCGGCGATGCACCAGCGGGGGGCGGTCGAGGTGCTGGGTCTGCTCGGCGCCCGCTGCGGTGAGTGCGGCACGATCGCCACCCCGCCCTCGACGCACCCCACCTGCCCCGGCTGCGGCGGCACCAAGCTCGAGACCGTCCCGCTGGCCCGCACCGGGGCCGTGCACACCTTCGTGGTGAACCGCACGATGCCCCCGCCGTTCGAGGCGCCGCTGCCGCTGGTGGTGGTCGACCTCGACGACGGCGCCCGGCTGATGGTGCAGGCCGTCGGCGACGGCGGCGACCTGCGGATCGGGGCGCGGGTCCGGCTCGTGCTGCGCCGCTACGCCGCCGAGCGCGGCGCGCCGGTGTACGGCTACAAGGCGGTCGTGGAGGAGGCCCGGTGAGCTGGTCGAAGGTCGCGGTGGTGGGTGCCGGGCTCATCCGCTTCGGCGAGCTGTTCGACCAGTCCTACGAACTGATGGCCCGCGGCGCGTTCGAGGCCGCGCTGGCGTCGGTGGACGCAGGGTTCGACCCCGCCCTGATCGATGCCGTGTTCGTGGCCACCCAGCGGGGGACGTTGTGGGGCCAGGAAGGCATCGGCGGCAACACCGTCCCGTCGGCGATCGGGCTGGCCGGCGTCCCCTGCACCCGGATCGAGAACGCCTGCCCCTCCGGCTCCGACGCGTTCCGGGTCGGTGCGCTGGCCGTCGCCTCGGGGGTGCACGAGGCGGTGCTGGTGATCGGCGTCGAGAAGATGCGGGACAAGTCCACCGAGGAGGGGCTGCTCGCCCGCGCCGCGGCCGGCCACCCCGTGTACAACCGGGGCGAGACCGCCCCGGTGCTGTTCGCCCCGTTCGCGACCCGGCACATGCACACCTTCGGCACCACCCGGGAGATGCTCGCGGCGGTGGCGGTGAAGAACCACCACCACGGCACGCTCGACCCCTACGCCCACTTCCGCACCGAGGTGACCGTGGAGGAGGTGCTCGCCTCCCCGCCGGTGTGCACCCCCCTGCACCTCCTCGACTGCTGCCCCCAGACCGACGGCGCGGCGGCGGTGCTGCTCGTGCCCGCCGAGCGGGCCCACCACTACACCGACCGTCCCGTCTTCGTGGCCGGGTTCGGGGTGGCCACCGACCATCCGGCCCTGTCCGAGAAGTCGACGTTTGTGGGCCTGCCGGCCACCGTCGCCGCGGCCCGCCGGGCCTACGAGATGGCCGGGCTCGGGCCCGCCGACGTCGACGTCGCCGAGGTGCACGACTGCTTCACGATCACCGAGATCCTCGACATCGAGGACCTCGGCTTCGTGGAGAAGGGCAAAGGCGGCTGGGCCACCCTCGAGGGGCACACGGCACTCGACGGGCGGATCCCCGTGAACCCCTCCGGGGGCCTGCTGGCCAAGGGCCACCCGATCGGCGCGACCGGCGTGGCCCAGATCACCGAGTGCTTCTGGCAGCTGCGCGAGGAGGCCGGCGAGCGCCAGGTGCGGCTGCGCACCGGCGTGGCGCTGCAGCACAACGTCGGCGGGCGGGGCTCGGGCGTGAGCGTGGTGAACCTGCTCACCCGGGATCCCGACGCCGGAGCGGGCGCGTGAGCGTCCGGGTCGACCTCGGCGACGACGGGGTCTGCCGGGTCACCCTCGACCGTCCCGAGGCCCGCCACGCGCTCACCCCCGAGATGCGCGATGCGCTCACCGATGCGGTGCGCCGCGCCCGGCGCGACGCGGCGGCGCGGGCCCTGCTGCTGCGTTCCACCGGCGACGCGTTCTGCGCCGGCATGGACCTCCGCCACGCCACCGTCGCCGGCGCCGGCACCGAGGGCTTCGACCCCCGTGAGGTCGCCGAGGCACTTCGCAACGGGGTGCAGGCGTTCATCCGTGAGCTGTGGGAGCTCGACAAGCCGACGGTCGCCGCGGTGCGGGGCGCAGCGGTGGGCCCCGGGGCGCACCTCGCGCTGGCCTGCGACTTCGTGCTGGTGGAGCCGGGCACCCGGTTCCTGTGGTCGTTCCACCGGATCGGGCTCGTCGCCGACGGCGGCGGCGCCCACCTGCTGCCCCGCCTCGTCGGACTCGCCCGGGCCAAGGCGATGCTCATGCTCGGCGAGGCCTGCACCGGCACCGAGGCCGCGGCGCTCGGCCTCGTGCACCGCTGCTGCGACGGCCCGGAGGCACTCGCCGCCGAGGCCGAGGCGCTGGCCCGGCGCCTCGCCGAGGGACCCACCCGGGCGCTGGGGCTCACCAAGCGCCTGCTCAACGATACCTTCGAGACACCGCTGCCCGAGGCGCTGGCCCGGGAAGCCGACGCCCAGGCCGCGGCGGCCGGGACCGCGGACGTGGTGGAAGGGCTGGCCGCGTTCCGGCAACGTCGAGACCCCCGGTTCCGGGGCCGCTGAGACGCGGTTGCCCGATCGAGCCGGACGATCTGCAGGAGGAGGTCAGGTGCCCCACATCGACCTTCCGGAGGGCTACCCGGGAATCCTCGGGCCGATGGCCTTCCGACCCGAGACGGCCGCTGCGCTCAACGAGCTCGCCGAGGTGCTGCTGCGGGGCCCGTCCCCGCTCAGCCGCGGGGAGCGGGAGCTCATCGCCGCCTACGTCTCCCGCCTCAACCGCTGCACCTTCTGCCACCGCTCCCACGCCGCCTTCGCCGCCCACCAGCTCGACGGCGGCGCGGAGCTGGTGGAGGCGGTCACCTGCGACCCCGACACCGCCCCCATCGGGGCCAAGCTGCGGGCCTTGCTGCGCATCGCGTCCAAGGTGGTGCCGGCGGGCCGCAACGTCACCGCCGCCGACGTCGAGGCGGCCCGGGCGGCCGGGGCCACCGACGTCGAGATCCACGACACCGTGCTCATCGCTGCGGCGTTCTGCATGTTCAACCGCTACGTCGACGGGCTCGACACCTGGGTCCCGCACGACGACGAGGCCTACGAGGCCGCCGCCCGCCGGACCGTCGAGCGCGGCTACCGGGTGATGCCCTCCCTCGACGACCTGCTCGGGGCCTGAGCGCGGCGGCGTGGAGCTCGGCTGGGGACCCCGGGAAGAGGCGTTCCGGGAGGAGCTGCGCGCCTTCCTCGACCGCCACACCCCGCCCGAGGCCGTCCGGTCCGACCGGGACGAGGTGGTCGAGGTGATCCCCGACTGGGCACGGCGCTGGCAGGCCACCCTCTTCGACCACGGCTGGATGATCCCCGGGTACCCCCCGGAGCTCGGGGGGCGCAACGCCACCCCGACCCAGACCCTCGTGTACCTGGAGGAGCTGGCCGCCCGGGGGGTGCCCCGCTCGCTGCACTTTCCGGGGTACGCGATCGTGGCCCCCAGCCTCCTCGAGTACGGCGACGCCGCCCAGCGGGCCCTGGCCCCCGCCGCGATCCGGGGCGACGAGGTGTGGTGCATCGGCATGAGCGAACCGGAGGCCGGCTCCGACCTCGCGGCGTTGCGCACCCGCGCCGTGCGGGACGGGTCGAGCTTCGTGGTGAACGGCCAGAAGGTGTGGACCTCCTACGCCGCGGCCGCCGACCGGTGCTTCTGCTACGTGCGCACGGATCCCGACGCCCCGAAGCACCGGGGGATCAGCGTGCTCATCATCGACATGGACACCCCCGGGGTGGAGGTCCGTCCGCTCCGTCAGCTCACCGGCTCCGCGGAGGTCGCCGAGGTGTTCTTCACCGACGTGCGGGTTCCCGCCGACCGGCTCGTCGGTCGGGAGAACGACGGGTGGCGTATCACCCAGGGGTCCCTGGCCCACGAGCGGGCCGGGTTGTGGGTGGAGGGTGTGGCCCGGCTCGAGCAAACGGTCGCCTCGCTCGTCGATCTCGCCCGCCGGCGGGGACTCGCCGACGATCCGGTCACCCGCAGGCGCCTCGCCGACCTGCACCAGCGCGCCGCGAGCCTGCGGGCGCTCGGTTACCGGGGCTTCGCCACGTTCACGGCCCGCCGGGCCGCCCCCGAGCACTCGTACATGAAGCTCGCCACCAGCGAGCTCGCCACGGACTGTTACGAGTGCGCGCTCGACCTGCTCGGCCCCGACGCGG
>CALEDW010000221.1 GCA_937949585.1 uncultured Acidimicrobiia bacterium | reverse complement strand
CGATCACCTCCGCCATCCCCCGGTGCTCGCTGTCCGGGTTGTAGACCTCGTCGCGGTACAGCGCGCAGACCACGTCGGCGTCCTGCTCGATCGAGCCGCTCTCCCGCAGGTCGGCCAGCATCGGCCGCTTGTCCTGCCGGTACTCGACCTGGCGGTTCAGCTGCGACAGGGCCATCACGGGCGTGTCCAGCTCCCGGGCCAGGATCTTGAGGCCCCGTGAGAGCTCCGAGACCTCGACCTGGCGGTTCTCGGTGCGCCGGGGTGAGCTCATGAGCTGCAGGTAGTCGACCACCACCAATCCGAGAGCGCCGTGACGGGCCTTGTGGCGGCGGGCCTTGGCCCGCATCTCCATCACCGTGCAGTGCGCGGCGTCGTCGATGTAGAGCGGCGCGCGGGCGAGGCGGTTCAGGGCGGCGTTGATGCGGGTCCAGTCGGCGTCGTTCAGCTCGCCGGTCTGGAGCTTGCGCAGCGGCACCCGGGCCAGCGACGCCAGCACCCGCTTCGTCAGCTCCAGCGCCCCCATCTCCATGGAGAAGAACAGCACCGGCCGGTTCGTCTCGATCGCCACGTTCACCGCGGCCCCGAGCGCGAACGCCGTCTTGCCCATGCCGGGCCGGGCGGCCACCACCACCAGGTTCGACGGCTGCAGCCCCAGCAGCATGTGGTCGAGGTCGACGTACCCGGTGGGCACCCCGGTGATCGGGTCGTTGCGACCGTAGAGCGCCTCGAGCTGCTCGAGCGCCTCGGTCACGGTGTGCAGCACCGGCACCATCGACTCGGACACCCGGCGCTGAGCGACCTCGAACACCAGGGCTTCGGCCCGGTCGACCGTCTGGATCACGTCGTCGGGCTGCGAGTACGCCTCCTCGGCGATCTCGCCTGCGACGGCGATGAGCCGCCGCAGGAGCGCCAGCTCGGCCACGATCTGGGCGTAGTGGGCGGCGTTGGCCGACGCCGGGGTCGCCGCCTGGAGCCGCAGCAGCGTGCCCCGACCGCCGAGTGCCTCCAGGAGTCCCTCCCGGCGCAGCTCCTCGGCGACGGTGACGACGTCGACGGGCTCACCCTGGCCGTACAGCCCGAGGATGGCGTCGAAGATGTGCCCGTGCGCCGGCTTGTAGAAGGCCGAGCCGTCGACGTGGGCTTCCACCGCGGCGGTGATCGCGTCGCGGCTGAGCAGCATCGCACCCAGCAGCGATTCCTCGGCCTCGATGTTGTGCGGCGGTATCCGGGTCTCGGGCCGCCGCCTCGTGCGTTGCTCCTCGATGGGGTGGACCACCGTCCCTCCGATCCCGCGTCGATCCTGTCGTCGACCCCGCCCCGTCCCGGCGCGCTCAGCACGCGGCGCCGGGGATCGTCACACGACCGGGCTGTGAGGAGGAAGAGGAAAACCCGGCATCTTCCTGTGGACTTGGTGTGGGTTGCGTGTGGGCTGCGCTCGGCCCGCCTGTGGAGCTCGGCACCGTTGCTGGGGACGTTCTGTGGACGAGGTGTGGACGACCGGTCCGGTCAAGGATCGCGTCCATCGTGCCGGGCGGGTGGGACACCCCGGCGGCGCCCCGGACCGACGGGGCTCAGGCCGGGACCACCTCGACGGTGAGGTTCGCCCGCACCTCGGGGTGCAGGCGCACCTCAACGGTGACCCGCCCCACCTGCTTCACCGGCTCCGGCAGTTCGATCCGGCGCCGGTCGACCGGATGACCGACCAGCGCCTCGAGGTGCTCGGCGATGTCGGCGGCCGTCACCGACCCGAAGAGCCGCCCGCTCTCGCCGACCCGCGCCGCGATCGTCACCACGGCGGCGTCGAGCCGCGCCGCGAGCGCCTCGGCCGCCGCTCGCTCCCGGGCGTCGCGGGCCTCACGGTTGCGGCGCATCGCCTCCGCCTGGCGAACGACCCCGCGGTCGGCCCGCAGCGCCAGCCCGCGGGGGACCAGGTAGTTGCGGGCGTAGCCGTCGGCCACGTCGATCACGTCGCCCTTGCGGCCCAGGTGCTCGACGTCGGCCCGCAGCACGATCTTCACCGGGTGACCTCCTCGCCCTCACCCACGGGAGCGGGCGCCGCGGCGGCGGTGGGCTCCCCGCCGTCGGTGGTGCCGGGCGCCGCCGACGCGAGCTCCTCGGACCCGGGCTCGGGCTCACCGTCGGCCGTCGGCGGCGGCGCGGAGGGCACCGGCGGCGGCCCGACCAGGGCCCGTTCCCGCTTCGGGCTCTTCGACCGCTGCGTGACCTGGCGGACGCTGTAGGGCAGCAGGGCCATCTCCCGGGCGATGCGGATGGCCCGGGCCACCGCCCGCTGCTGCTGGGCGGTGTTCCCCGTCACCCGCCGCGCCCGGATCTTGGCCCGCTCCGACATGAACCGCCGCAGCAGGTTCACGTCCTTGTAGTCGACCCAGTCGACCCCCTCGACGGTGAGGATCGAGATCTTCTTCTTCACCGGTCGACGGCGGTCCGCCGCCGCCTTCCGCCGGTCGCGCTCACGTGCCATGGCCGGCCCCGCCTCCTCTCAGAACGGCTCTTCGTCGTCGAGCTCGGCGCCCATGCCGCCGACCGGGGCGGGCGCCGCGGCGACGCGGCCCGGCTCCGGGGCACGCCGCTCGGTGCGGCTGACCGTCGCCTTCGCCCACCGGAGGCTGGGCCCCACGTCGTCGGCGACGATCTCGATCTTCGAGCGCCGCTCGCCCTGGTCGGTCTCCCAGCTGCGCTGCTCGAGCCGACCCGTGACCACCACCCGGGTGCCCTTCTCCAAGGACTCCTGCACGTGTTCGGCCATGTCACCCCAGCAGACGACGTCGAAGAAGCTCGTCTGCTCCTGCCACTCGCCGCTCGCCCGGTCCTGCCAGCGCCGGTTCACCGCCACGCCGAAGGTGGCCTTGGCCGTCCCGCCGGGCGTGTAGCGGATCTCCGGGTCGCGGGTGATGTTCCCCACGACCGTGATCGTGTTGCCGTTGGCCATGTCGCTCGCCTCCCCGGGGCCGCGCCCCGACTCCTATGCCGTCGGGGCGGACGCCCCGTCGGGTTCCGGCCGGTCACCGCCCAGCCGGCCGTAGACGTGCTCGGGGATCCGCAGCACCTTGTGCCGCAGCACGTCGTCGGACAGGGAGAGCATCCGGTGGAGCTCGTCCATGGCGGCCGGCTCGGCCCGGGCCTGGTGGACGACGTAGTAGCCCTCCCAGCGGTGCTTGAGCTCGTATGCGAACCGGCGCCGGCCCCACACGTCGACGGGGCCGAGCTCGGCGCCCCGCGACCGGAGCAGGTCTCGCTGCGCTTGGACGGCGGCCTGGATCGTCTCGGTGTCCAGGTCGGCGTCGAAGATGACCATGACCTCGTACGGCCGCACCGGCGGCACCTCCTTCGGACCGTCACGCCACGGTGACGGGCCCGGCGGCCGGAGCGCGGGAGCGCTCCGCCGGCGGGCAGGCGATTCAGCCGGGCCCGGAGCCCGGACCCGAGGGCCTTCAACTTACCAGGGCAGCCGGGCGGCGGCCCCGGGTCGGGACCGAACCTACCTGGGGGGTGCGACCCGGACCCCGGGCTCGACCGGGCCCTCCGAGGCCGAGGCCATGGCCCCCTCCGGCGTGGCGTACAGGTGGAGCGCCTCGGCCAGCTCGTCGGTCATGTGGTAGGTCTCCTCGCTGGAGGGGAACCGCCCCTCCCGCACGTCGGCGACGAAGCGCGCCACCGCATCCACGGCCGCGGACCGCAGGTCCGCGTACCGACGTACGAACCGCGGCACGTGCCGGTCCTCCAGCCCGAGCAGGTCGTGGTACACCAGCACCTGGCCGTCGCAGTGGCGGCCGGCCCCGATCCCGATGGTGGGGACCGGCACGGAATCGGTGACCACCCGGGCCACCGCATCGGGCACGCACTCGAGCACGATGGCGAAACACCCCGCCTCGGCCAGCGCCACGGCGTCCTCGACGATCGCCCGGGCGGCATCGAGCCGCCGTCCCTGGACGCGGAACCCACCGAGGGCGTGCACCGACTGCGGCGTGAGCCCGAGGTGACCCATCACGGGGATCTCGGCGTCGAGAATCGCCCGGATCGCCTCGAGACGCTTCCGGCCCCCCTCCAGCTTCACCGCCCCGGCCCCGGCCCGCACGAGGGCCGCGGCGTTGCGCACCGTCTCCTCGCGTGACACGTGGTAGCTCAACCAGGGAAGGTCGCCCACGATCAAGGCCCGGGGCCGGGTCCGGGCCACGGCCGCCACGTGGTGGACCATGTCGGCGGTCGTCACCTGCAGGGTGTCCTCGTAGCCGAGCACCACCATCGCCACGGAGTCCCCGACGAGGATCATGTCGGCCCCGGCCTCGTCGACGACCCGGGCCGACGGGGCGTCGTAGGCGGTCACCATCACCAGCGGTGCGGACTCGCCTCCCTGTGCCGCAGGCCGCCCCGCGGCCCCGGCCGCGATCGGACGGGCGCCCTTGCGCGCCCGGACGTCGGGCACGCGCACCGAACGGGTCATCGTGCACCCCCACCGTCCAGGGCTCACTCGGCTCCCGGCGGCGCCCGCAGCCTAGCCCACCGCGTGGTGCTGCTCCGGCGCCACCGTCTACCCCCGGCGGCCGCCCTCCGACTGATCGGAGGCGCCGTCCACCGCCGGACCCCCTGCAACCTCGCCCGCCCCGGCCCGCCGTGAGCCGGGGGCCTCCGCGACGGCGTGTCGCCGACCCCGGAGTTCCCGGCGGCCGAGGTGGTTCCAGCCGCAGGCCACGCACACCTCGACGACGAAGCGGTCGAACTCGTCGTGGCGGGACTGGAGGGCCTCGAGCTCGGCCGGGTCGGCGACGCAGCGTCCGTTGGCCCGACGGAGCCCGTCACCGAACACGTAGGACACGAGGACGAGCCCGTCACCGGCGCAGACCGGGCAGGGCTCACCTGCGGGCTCCCCGACGTTGCGGGCCGCCCGGAGCAACTCCGGATGGGCGTCGCACACGTCGTCGCGGGAGCGGGTGCCGGCCGCCAGCTCGGCCAGCACCGCCCGACGCGCCAGCGTGTAGTCGATCGCCCGGACCACGCCGGGAGCATAGGGCGACGCCGACCGGCCCCGGTGCCGCCGTGCGGGGACGCACGCCGTTATACTGCCCGGCGATGTATCGCACCGATATATCGTCCTCGATGTCATCGCCCGTGTCGGCACGGCCTGTGTCGGCACGGCCGAGGCGTCGTGGTGGGCGAGGCGCGGGCGGGGCACCGGGTCCGCACCACCCGGTGCCCCGGCGACGCACGCCGTTCGGAGGCCGTCGATGATCGACACCGTCGTGCTCGGCCTGCTCGCCGACCAGCCGCTCCACGGCTACGAGCTCCGCAAGCGGGCCACCGACGTGCTCGGATCGCTCTGGGGCCTGTCCTTCGGCTCGATCTACCCGGCACTGCGGCGCCTCGAGCGCGCCGGGGCGATCGAGACGGTCACCGAACCCGGCCCGGTCGGCCTCCCCGTGCCCGCTACCGGCTCGGTGGCGGGCGAGACCGCAGCCGCCCGCCGCCACCGCTTCGCCGCCCGCAGCGGGCGGCGTGCACGCAAGGCCTACCGGATCACACCCCGGGGTCTCGACGCGCTACGGGCCGAGCTTTCGGCCACCACCGGCGACGACGACCGCGCCTTCCCCGTGGCACTCGCCTTC
>CALEDW010000220.1 GCA_937949585.1 uncultured Acidimicrobiia bacterium | reverse complement strand
CGCCGGCGCCGTGATCGCCGTGGCGCTGGCCCGGCGGATGCGAACCGCCACCCCCGGGATCGGGCGGCTCATCGAGGCGATCGAGCGGGAGCCGATCGAGCTCTGAGCCGTCCGCGCCTCACCCGGCCGGCGGGCGGCGGGCGACGCCGAACAGCGACTGGCCGAACCAGGGTGAGCGGCGCGCCTCCAGGCGCCGCAGGACCGGCACCACCAGGCGGTCGTAGGCCCGGACCAGCGTCGCCCCGGTGGGGATCCGCCTGAGCCGGCGGGCCAGGAGCCACCAGGCGAACGCCCCCGCGACGTTGACGTAGCGCGCCTCGACGACCTCGAGTCCGGCGTCGGCGAACACCTGCACCAGTTCCGACCGTTGGTAGCGCCGCCGGTGCCCGATCCGGCGGTCGAACTCGGAGTAGAGACCGTCGAAGGCGGGAACGAACACGCACAGCCGCCCCCCGGGACGCAGGTGGCCCGCCATCTCCGCCACCGCCCGGTTGTGGTCCTCGATGTGCTCCAGCACGTTGACCACGACCACCGTGTCGAAGGAGCGGGACGACGCCAGCGAGGCCGCGTCGGCGTGCACGACCTCCACGTCCGGCGACGACCCGAAACGCTCCTCGAGCGCCTCCACGCAGCGCTTCGACAGGTCGGTGGCCACCACCCGGCGGCCCCGGGCCAGGCGCGCGGTGAGCTCCCCGTGCCCTGCCCCGATCTCCAGGACGTCACCGCCGAGGTGCGGCTCGAGCAGGGAGGCGATCCAGTCGGTGTAGCGGGGGGCGTGCTCGAGGTTGGCCAGCACCGCCTCCAGCTCCGCGTCGGCGTCGTCGAACGGGGCGGGCGGCACACTGCGGTCGGGCACCCGGTCGATGCGGGCCCGCAACCGGGCCGCCGCCGGCGAGTAGCGCACGATGCTGAACACCGCCCGCAGGCCGTCGCGCCAGCCGATCTTCTTGCCTTCGGCGTAGGTCCGTCCGGCGTAGGAGATGCCGACCTCCCAGACCCGCCAGCCCGCCGCCGCGACCTTGGCGGTGATCTCGGGTTCGATCCCGAAGCGGTCCTCCTGGAGGTGCAGGGAGCTCAGGACCTCACGGCGGAAGGCCTTGTAGCAGGTCTCCATGTCGGTGAGGTTGAGGTTGGTGAACGCGTTCGACGCGGTGGTGAGCACCCGGTTGCCGAGGGCGTGCCAGAAGTACAGGACGCGGTGGGGACGCCCGGTGAGGAACCGGGATCCGTACACCACGTCGGCGACGCCGTCGTGCAACGGCTGGACCAGCAGCGGGTACTCCGCCGGGTCGTACTCGAGGTCGGCGTCCTGGATGACCACGAACGGGCGGGTCACCTCCCGGAACCCGCGCCGCAGGGCCGCGCCCTTGCCCAGGTTCACCGGCTGGCACACGAGCCGCACCCGGGGGTCGGACACCGAGCGGATCCGTTCGACGGTGGCGTCGGTGGAGGCGTCGTCGACGACGATCACCTCCCCGACGAGGGGGGAGGCCAGCACCCGCTGCAGCGCCGCGGCGACGGTGGCCTCCTCGTTGAAGCACGGCACGACCACCGAGAGGCAGCCCGGCGGTGCGGCGGCGGGAGTGGGCGTGGCGACGGTCACGGTCCGTGCAGTCTGCCAGGGCCGGCGGCCTGCGCCCGGGCAGCGCCGGGGCATCCCGGCGGCGCCGGTCCGAGATCGACGACGCGGTCCCGGGCCCGGTGGACCACCCGGGCTCCCTCGGCGACCAAGGCCCGGGCTATGCGATCGGCGACGGCCTCGGGCAACTGGGCCTGCCCCGCGAAGGAACCGGTGTGGAGCACCACGTAGCGGACGCAGCGCTGCGCCAGGCGGGCGCGGGCGTCGGGCGCCGGCAACCGGGCGAGGGTGGCCGCGTCGTCCCGGTAGGTGTCCGGCCACGACCCGGAGTAGCCGTTGAGCCGGGGGTGCCAGTCGATCGTGGCGTAGACGAGGCGCGGCGCCTCCAGGGTCGCCCAGCGAACCCCCTCGGCCGGGTCCGGCATCGGCAGGTGCAGCACGGCGCCGGGGGGCAGGCCGGCCAGGGTCCGGTAGGCGGCCAGGGTCCCGGCGTCGGTGGGGAACACCGTGCCGGGGACCGGGGCGGCGAGCTCCAGCAGCAGGAACCCGGCGGCACCGGCGGCGGCGAGGCGGCGCGCCCCCGGTCGCGCCCGGGCCGTCGCGGCGGCATAACCGGCGGCGGCCAGCACGCACAGGCTCAACAGGCCGGGGACCGCCAGGCGCGCCGCGACCCGCACGCCGTTGAACCCGGGGACGTGGTCGTACAGGAGCCGGAACGGGGTGAGCTCGATCCCGCGGACCTGCGGCCCCAGGGCCACCGCGAACGACGCCGCCCCGGCGACGCCCACCGGCAGCAACCGGCCCCGGCGCACCCGTGCCTGCTCGGCACCCGCGACCGACCCCGGCGGTCGGCGCAGCGCGGCGGCGGCGCCGACCGCGGCGAGGGCCAGGGTCAAGAACCCGGGGAAGAAGGTGTGTTCCCAGCGGTCGGCCCGGTCGGCGAACGCCCGGTCGAGCGGGCGCCACAGGACGGCACCGGCAGCCGGGGTCACCAGGTCGGCGGCATCCAGGCCCCACTCGGGCACCAGCGCCCGCTGAAAGTCGGTGTCCCGCTGCAGCTGGCGGTACACGGCCGCCCCCGGCGCCGCCCCCAGCACCGAGATCACCGCGGCGAGGGCCACCAGCGCCCAGGTGCGCCGATCCCAGCGCAACCGGCGCCGCAGCAGGTCGGTGGCCAGCACCACCGGCAGGATCACCGTCCAGATCGCGGCGTAGTAGAGGGCGAAGTAGGTGAACAGGGGCAGGATCGCCCCCACCCCGACGGCCTGCCACCATCGCCGCTCCTCGAGCAGGCGCAGCGTCAGCCACAGTCCCAGCGGGAACCCGCCGACGAGCAGCAGTTGGGCGTGCCCGAGGTGCGTCACCACGTACCCCGAGGCGGTGAACGCGACGGCGGCGAGCACCGCGGCGTCGGCCCGCCCGACCACGTGGCGGGCCAAGGTGTAGGTGGCGGCGAAGGCGAACGCGAGGCAGGCCGCCACGAGCAGGTTGTAGGTGAGCACCCAGCCGACCCCCGAGGCCCGAAGCGGCGCGGTGACGAGCTGCGCGGCGAGCAGGTTCTCCGAGTAGGCCAGCGTCCGAGGGTGGGGCCAGAACGCGGGGGCGTCGAACAGGGGCGACGGGCGGTGCACCAGGGCCCGCCGGCCCCACTCGGTGATCCAGATGATGAGCGCGGGGTCACCGAGGTTCGGCAGCCGCCGGGCGAGGCGCTCGGGTGTCGGGCGTAGGACCGCCACAACCGTCACCATCCCGGCGGAGGTGACCACCCCGCGCCGCACCCACCGGCGCGGGTCGGGTGCGCCCGGCGCGGCGGGGGGAGGGGCCGGGGCGTCCATGGACGCCCGTGAGCCTACGGGCCGGGCTGGTACGCCAGGGCGACGGCCCGGTGCGGCGACATGATCGCCGGGGCACGCCCGAACGTCGCCCGTCCCCGGGTGATCGGCGGGGCGTTCCCGAAGCGGCGGATCATCCCCGCGTCGTCGAGCGAGTAGCCGCCGGCATCGACGAGCACGACGTCGCGGGCCCGGTCCCGGCCGAAGTACGGCGCGCCGGTCACGCGCACCGCCCCGGCGATCGGGTGGAGGCCGCCGAACCCGTCGAGGACGTGCAGCCCGACGCCGCCGGCGGCCGGGACCAGCCGGCGGGCGATGTCCCATCCCGGCCAGTACGGGAACGGGCCCGGGGGTGGGGCGGCCCCCACGGGGTGCACGCCCCCGTACCCGTCGAGGACGTACGCCCCGCCCGGCACCACGGCGAGGCCCCGGGCGATGTCCCAGCCCCACCAGTAGGGCCCGGCGCCGAGGCGCGGGGCGCCGCCGAAGGGATGGATGCCCCCGTAGCCGTCGAGGACGTAGCCGGAGCCGTCCGGGCGCAGCACCAGGTCGCGGGCCACCGGCACGGGGAACCGGGGCGCGTCGGGGACCGGTGGTGCGCCGTTGAACGCCAGGAGGCGGCCGTGGGCGTCGAGGACGTAGCCGGAGCCGTCGGGGCGGGTGGCGACGTCGCGCACCATGGTGTCGGCGCCGGGCCAGCCCGCCGGGGGCCAGACCCGGGGTTGGCCGCCGGCGGGGTACAGCGCCCCATCACCGGCGGCGACGAGCAGGCGGGGTTGGCCGGCCTTGGCCGTCCAGGCGGTGAGGATGTCGACGGGGGCCGCCACGATCCGCTGCGTCACCCGGGTCCGCAGGCCGGGCAGCCGGTCGTAGAGGCGTTGGCCGGGGCAGGAGGTGATGCCCGGGTCGCGGTGGCCGATGATGACCGGCAGCTGCCTGGTGGTGCCGGGTGGCCAGCGGTCGGTGCCGACGGTGGTGGTGTAGCTCACCGGCCGGCGGGGCTCGGCGCCGTGCCAGGCGAGCTTCCAGGCGAGTAGCCGCTCCAGGGCGTCGAGCACGGCGGCGGGCGGGTCGGCGACCGAGAAGTCGCCCATCACCGCCACCCCCACGGTGTCGCGGTTGATGCCGGCGGCGTGCGCGCCGAGCACGGGCCGGTCGATGCCGCCGAAGCGGCCTTCGAAGATCTGGCCGTAGCGGTCGACGAGGAAGTTGTAGTGGGTGTCGCAGTAGCCGAGGACTTTGGTGGCGTACGCGTAGAGGCCCCGCACGATGGCCGGGGAGTCACCCGGGCCGTAGGCGTTCGAGCCCGCGGTGTGATGGACCACGGCGAGGCGCACGTTGTTCGTGTACACAGGCCCTTCGGGGCAGTTGCGCCGCCGCAGCGACTCGTCGGCGCCCCACTGCGCCCGCGGGATGATCCCCGGGGCCGCCACCGCCGCGCCGGCCGCGCCGGGGGCGGGTGTCGGACGCGGCACCCGGACCCGCACGAGCCGCACGTCGCGCACCTCCCCCGACCGCACCCGGACCCGCAGCGCCTCGGCGCCGCCCACCCAGACCGGGGCGCTGACCACCGTGCCCGCCCGGCGGGCCGCAGCCCGCCGGGCCTCGGCGGTGTCGGGATCGGGACGATCGTCGCCGGCCGCCTCCAGGGGCGGGCTGGCCCGCCACCGACCCTTCCGTCGGACCTCGACCCGCACCTCGGCCTCCGGGTCGCCCCGCCAGCGCACACCGACCAGGTCGGCGTCTCCGTCGGTCGGCGCGCCGGCGTCGGGGCCGGCACCGAGGCCCGCCACCGGCTCGGAGGTGATCTCCACCGGGG
>CALEDW010000219.1 GCA_937949585.1 uncultured Acidimicrobiia bacterium | reverse complement strand
CGGCGTCCGCCTCGCCATGCGTCCCCACCGGGCGGCCGGCAACCGGCTGCTGTCCCGCCTGCTGTCGTTGCTCGCGGGACGGCGTATCCGTGACGGCCAGAGCGGGTTCCGGGCCCTGTCGGCCGAGGCGGCCGCTGCGGCCGAGATCGTCCACGACTACAACTACGCCCAGGTGCTGACCCTCGACCTGCTCGCCAAAGGGTTCCGGTACCTCGAGGTACCGATCACCTACCGCTCCCGGAGGCACGGGCGGTCGTTCGTCCGGCTCCCCACCTACCTTCGGCGCGTGGTGCCGGCGGTGTGGCGTGAGCTGCGGCACCGGTGAGCCGGCGAACGGTCGCCGGAGCCGCCGTCAGTCCTCGACGACCCGGGTCGCCAGGATCGCGCACCTCGCGTCCCAGGCCCCGTGGTCGACGCCCGCCTCGGTGACGCAGGCGGCCAGCGCGGCACCGGCCTCGAGGGCGTGGTGGGTGTTGTCGTGCAGGAACCAGCCGTGGCGACCGAACGGCACGACCCCCGCCGCGGTGGTTGCCCACCAATCGAGCGCCTCGAGCACCTCCGCGGTGCCCGGCACCGGTACCGGGTACACCCGGG
This sequence comes from uncultured Acidimicrobiia bacterium, assembly GCA_937949585.1. Taxonomy (GTDB): domain Bacteria; phylum Actinomycetota; class Acidimicrobiia; order IMCC26256; family CALEDW01; genus CALEDW01. The sequence continues at coordinate 3,470 of CALEDW010000219.1, read as the reverse complement.
GGAGCCGGCGAACGTGGACCTCCACGGGCTCGATCGCCGGCAGGCCGATGCGGACCAGGTCGGCCGCCACCCGCCCGGCGATCTCGCCGTCGGGCGCGTCCCACCACGCCCCGGACTCATCGCAGGGGATCTCTGCGCACAGCACGGTCCGGCCCGGCGGGTCGTCCGGGTCGTCTCGGTAGGCGGTGGGCTCGGTCACCCGCACCGGGGCGATCCCAGGATCGGGGAGGTAGTGGGCCTCCCAAGGGGTGTAGCGACGGCACTCCAGGGCGAGGTAGCACAGCACGAGGCCCCGGTACCGGAGCGTGGCGGCGGCCTCGCGCAGCTCCGCCGGCGCGCCGCCGAGAGAGGCCAGCAGCGGCAACGGCAGGGTGGAGGCCACGGTGGTGGCGCGCACACGACGCCCCGCGACCGTCGTCACCGCCCCGCCCCTCACCTCGGTCACGGCGTCGCCGAGGCGTACCTCGGCGCCGGCGGCCCGGGCCGCCTCGGCGAGCACCTCGGGGATACGGCCGAACCCCCCGCGGGGGTACAGGTAGGTCCCGGCCGCCGGGTGACGGCCCCCCAGGATCCGGCGCACCAGGTCGCCGCCGTTGCGCAGCGCGACACGCCGACGCGCCAGGTCGCCCGAGAGGTGGTCGGGGTCCAGGCCCCACAACTTGCGGGCGTACGGCCGGTAGAACGCCTCCAGGACGGTGGAGCCGAGCCGGTTGCGCACCACGTCGGAGAACGTGTCGCCTCCGGTCGCCCGCCGCCGCGCCGCCGGCACCCGGACCAGCAGGTCGGCGGCGGCCCCGACCGTGAGACGCACCGGGGCGTGGCGGAGGAGATCGCCCGGCTCGAGGGGGAACCGGAGCCAGCGGTCGCCGAGCCGGATGCGGCCCCGGCGGGCCCGGATCTGGAGGTCGCCGCCGAGCAACGACCGCAGCTCGGCCAGGATCGCCGGGGCCGTTGCGCTGTGCAGGCGGTGGCTCCCGTGATCGACACGCACCCCGGCCACCTCAAAGCTCGCGGCCAGCCCCCCGACGCTGCGCCGGGCCTCGATCACCACCACCCGCAGGCCCCGCCGGGCGAGGTGCCAGGCGGCCATGAGCCCGGCGGGCCCGGCACCCAGGATCGCCACGTCGTAGCCGGGCGGCGAGCTGCGAACGCCGGCGCCGGGCCGGGTCGGGCGGCGGTCACGGGGCGGACCGGCATCCGGGCCGGTATCGGCAAACATCGGTGAGCCTCACCGTAGGCGCGCCGCCGGGGCGGGCGCCGACCGCCGGTAGGCTCGGGCCGTGGCCGAGCTCCACGACACCACCGAGGAGTACCTCGAGACGATCCTCGAACTCGAGGAAGAGGGGGTGCTCCCGCTCCGGGCACGGCTGGTGGAACGCCTGGGGCTCTCGGCGCCGGCGGTCTCGGAGACGGTGCAGCGCCTCACCCAGGCCGGGTACACCGAGTTGCGGGCCGACCGCAGTATCCGCCTCACCCCCAAGGGTCGCAAGCTCGCCACCACCGTGGTGCGGCGCCACCGGTTGGCCGAACGGCTCCTCGCCGACGTCATCGGCCTCGAGTGGGAGAAGGTGCACCGCGAGGCCGACCGGTGGGAGCACGCGATCTCGGCCGACGTGGAGGAGAAGCTCGTCGAGCTGCTCGGCGACCCGCTCACCTGCCCGCACGGCAACCCCATCCCCGGTTCGAAGCGCCGGGCGCCGGCCGTCGAGGCGGTACCACTCGCCGAGGCGTCGGGCGCGGTCACGGTGACCCGCATCTCCGAGAAGCTCGAGCTCGACGACGAGAGCCTGGCGTTCGTGGCCCGGGCCCGGCTCGTCCCCGGCTCCCGGGCCACGGTGGTGGGGTCCACCGACGCCGGCGTGCGGGTGACGACCGGTACCGGGGACCACACGGTGCCCTGGCCGGTGGCGGAGCAGCTGTTCGTCTCGAACGGCCGCTGAGCCGAGTCCGGCGACCGGGCCGCCGGCGGGCTGGCCTCTCCGGCCCGTCAGCCGCCGGCGACGGCAGGGACGATGCTCACCACCTGTCCCTCGCCCACGACCGTGTCGAGACCGGCGAGGAACCGGATGTCCTCCTCGGCGACGAACACGTTCACGAAGCGGCGCAGGCCGTTGCCGTCGAAGAGACGCTCGGCGAACCCGGGGTGGGCCGCCTCCAGCGCGTCGAGCACCTCGCGAACGGTCGATCCCTCCAGCGTCACCTCGCTGGCCCCGGCGCACAGCTCGCGCAGCTGTGTGGGGATCCGGACGGTCACGGCCATCGTCGCAGCTCCTGGTCGGTCGGAGGTCAGTCGGGATCGGCGGCGGAGGGGAAGGCGTCGGCGAACGCGTCGAGGGTGGGGGCGATCGTGGCCGTCGGTCCCACCACCCCGGCCACCGCCTCCAGGGTCTTCAGACCGAGTCCGGTCACGTAGACGACCACCCGCTCGGCGGGGCTGATCACCCCGTCGGCGGCGAGACGGGCCAGGGTCGCGATCGTCACGCCGCCCGCCGTCTCCGCGAAGATCCCCTCCGTGCGGGCCAGGAGGCGGATGCCCTCCACGATCTCGGCGTCGGTCACGGCGGCCGCGGCCCCGCCGGTCTGGCGGACCGCCTCCACGGCGAACCAGCCGTCGGCCGGGTTGCCGATCGCCAGCGACTTGGCGATCGTGTCCGGCTTCACCGGCCGGATGAACTCCGCTCCGTCGGCCCAGGCGGTGGCCACCGGAGCGCACCCCGCGGCCTGGGCGGCCGACACCCGGACCCGCGGTTCACGGTCCAGCAGACCGACCCGGTGCAGCTCCCAGAACCCCTTGCGGATCTTCGTGAGCAGGGAGCCGCTCGCCACCGGCACGACCACGTGGTCGGGCGCCTGCCAGCCGAGCTGCTCCGCCGTCTCGTAGGCCAACGTCTTGGAGCCCTCGGCGTAGTAGGGGCGGACGTTGACGTTCACGAACGCCCAGCGGTAGGTGCCGGCCAGCTCCGCGCACAGGCGGTTCACGTCGTCGTACGTACCGTCCACGGCGACGAGGTTCGGCCCGTACACCGCGGTGGTCACCACCTTGCCGGCCTCGAGGTCGGCCGGGATGAACACGAACGCCCGGAGACCGGCCCGGGCGGCGTGCGCGGCCACCGAGTTGGCGAGGTTGCCGGTGGACGCGCAGGCCACGGTCGTGTACCCGAGCTCCCGGGCCTTGGCGAGCGCGACGCTCACCACCCGGTCCTTGAACGAGTTGGTGGGGTTCAGCGTGTCGTTCTTCACCCACACCTCGCCGAGGCCGAGCTCGGCGGCGAGGCGCTCCGCCCGCACCAAGGGCGTGAAGCCGGCCCCCAGGTCGACGGCACACCCGGGGTCCACGGGGAGCAGCGGGGCGTAGCGCCAGATGGTCGGCGGTCCGGCCGCGATCGCCTCCCGGCTCACCGACGCGGCGACGGCGTCGTAGTCGTACGCCGCCTCCAGCGGCCCGAAGCACCACTCGCAGCTGTAGCGGG
>CALEDW010000218.1 GCA_937949585.1 uncultured Acidimicrobiia bacterium | reverse complement strand
GGCGCACGGGGCGGTTCGACGGAGACGTGGAGGTGGAGGCGATGGCGGACGACACGACGGCGCCGGGCGGCGAACAGGCCCCGGTCCCGCGTCCCGACGCCCCGGTGGCGGAGGTGATGGCCCGAGACCCGATCACCGTGGACGAGAAGCTCACGCTGCGCTCACTCGCGGCGGTGCTGGCCGAGGCCGACGTGGGGGCGGTGCTGGTGGCGAAGCCCGACGGGACGGTCGGGGTGGTCTCCGAGCGCGACGTCGTGCGGGCCCTCGCCGACGACGCCGACCCCGACCTCATCTGGTCGGCCGACGTGATGACCGAGGACGTGGTGCAGACCCGTCCCGAGGACCCGATCCTGGTGGCCTCGGCCCGGATGCTCGACCACCGGATCCGCCACCTCGTCGTCACCGACGACGAGGGCCGGGTCGTGGGGGTCGTGACGGCCCGCGACCTCCTGCGGGCCCTCGCCGAAGACCTCCTCGACCGGCTCTGACGGGGTCGACGACCAGGCGTCCCATGACGCCCTCGGCAAGCGTGACGGTGCGGGGGGTACGCCGGGGGGACCGGCCGTGGCTCGTCGCGGTCGGGCTCGATCCGGAGAAGATCGGCCGCCAGTACCACTGGGCGGAGACCCCCCTGCAGCTGTGGTGCGCTCCGGCCCGGGCGTTGCCGTCCCGGCGTCGCCCGGCGGCGATCATCGAGGTCGACGGCCGCCGCGCCGGCTACGTCGGGGCCAACCCCCTGTCCGGGAACCTCGAGTACTTCCTGCAGCCCTGGGCCCGGGGACGCGGCGCCGGCCCGGTCGCCATCGCCGCGTTCCTCGCCGGGCATCGTCACGGCGACCGGGCACGCCGCTTCGTGGTCTCCCACGCCAACGCCCGCTCCCTCGCGGCGTTGCGCCGGGCGTTCGAGCTGCTCGGGTGGCGGGAAGGCAGCGACTACCGGATGGTGGTCGGGCGCGGGTCCACCTCGGTTTGGGTGAGACCGGAGGCGTCGAGCTCCACCGCGTAGACCCAGGTCCGACCCAGCATTCCCGCCAGCCACGGCCGCCAACGTGGCCGGGGCGGAGAGGTGTAGTCGAACACGAGGTGCCGGCCGCCGCCGAGCGGTACCTCGGCGGCGAAGGAGGTGTCGCCCACCCCACCCAAGTCGGCGAGGGGCCGTACCGTGAGCTGCGCCGGGTCCACCTGCCACAGCGTCGACCGCTTCGGGGTCAGCCACCAGATCGCCTGGTAGGCCCGGGTCCGCACCAGCGGTGAACCCCGACGCCACCCGAGGTCGTAGCGCCCGCCGAACGCGGTGGAGCGGCGGGCCACGAGCAGGGGTACCCCGCCGTGCTCGAAGAGCAGCGGCGAGTCGAGCTTCTGCGGCACGGATCGCCGCCGGGACCAGACGGCCGGGCGCCCGGGTTCGCTCAGGCACACGTCGGCGCCCCATCCGCCGTCGGGACCTTCCTTCCGCACCACGGACAGGAGTCGCCCGTCGCGCAGGGGCAGGAAGTCCGCTTCGGCGCCGCCGAGGTGCGACACGGGGTGGTCGGGGTCCAGCGGGGCCCAGCGGCGCCCGTCGTCGCTGGCCAGCAACTCCACCGCGAGCGGCCGGGGGTCGGCCGTGAACAGCGTGCCGGCGTGCCGGTAGGTGCTCATCACCAGCCGGTCGCCGACCGGACGCACCCGCCACACCACCGTGTCCGGCCCGCTCACCGGTTCGGGGTCGCTCCAGCGCCCGCCGGCGTCCCGCACCGCCAGGTGCACCCGGTCGGGCCGGAACGTCCAGGGGTCGGTGCCGGCCGTGAAGCAGTAGCAGCACAGCTCCCCCCGCCAGGCGACCAGGCGCGGCTCGCGCACGTCCCGCCCGAACGCGAGCGTGGTCTCGTGCCGCCACCGCCGACCGCCGTCACCGGAGGACACCACGTGGATGCGGGCCTCCGGCCCGGCGAAGTGGCGCCGGGCGGTGCGCCAGGCCAGGAAGAGCCGGCCGTCGTGCCGGGCGACGTCGAGGTTGTTGTTGGCCCGTAGCACGGGCAGGTGCTCGGGAAGCCCGGGGGCGGGGACCACCCGGCGGCGCCCGCCCACCCGGATCCCGGCTGGGGGCCTCACCGGCGTACCAGCAGGTTGAGCAGGATCGTCGCCACCACCGACAGGACGATGCTGGAGGTGATCGGCACGAACACCCGGACGTGGCGGCCGCGCAGTTCCAGGTCGCCGGGCAGGCGTCCCAGTCCGAGCGCGGCGCCGAGGCTCACCAGCGCCCCCAGGGCCACCAGAGCCAGCCCGGCCACCATGAGCCACCGTCCGAGGTCACGCACCGGCGCGATTGTGCCAGCATGGCGGCCATGACGACGATCGAGATCCCGCGGGCGCTGCACCGCGGTGAGGACGAGCTGCCGTTCGTCGAGCTCGCCGACGGGATGCAGGTCCAGCTGCTGCAGGTCGACATCGAGGCCGGCCTGTGGGTGGTGCGCACCCGGTTCGACCCCGGGATCACCATCCCCACCCACAAGCACACCGGCGAGGTGTTCGCGTTCACCCTCGCCGGACGCTGGAAGTACCTGGAGTACCCCGAGGTCAACACCGCCGGCTCCTACCTCTACGAGCCGGCCGGGTCGGTGCACACCCTCACCACCCCCGCCGACAACGACGGGATCACCGACGTGTGGTTCGCGATCTCCGGCGCCAACCTCAACCTCGACGCCGACGGACGGGTCGAGTTCGTGGTCGACGCGGCGTTCATGCGCGACGCCTACCTCGGGGTCTGCGAGGCCCAGGGCCTCGGCCGTCCCCCGGTCATCGGGACCTGAGCGACGGGGACCCGACCGACCGGGGAGGTGCCACCGGTCGGGTCCGGCGCCGGCCGGTCGCCCGGCGGCGCTAGCGGGCGGGGCGCGAGCCGGAGCAGAAGAACACGTTCTTCACCTCCGTGTAGTGGGCGAGCGCGTGCATGCCGAGTTCCCGTCCGAGCCCGGAGCGCTTGAACCCCCCGAAGGGGGTCTCGGTGCGCACCGACCGGTTCGAGTTCACCGACAGCACCCCGGTGCGGATCGCCCGGCTCACCCGGATGGCCCGACCCAGGTCGGAGGTCCAGATCGAGCCGGACAGGCCGTAGGGCACGTCGTTGGCGAGGCGGACCGCCTCCTCCTCGCCGTCGAAGGGGATCACGCAGGCCACCGGCCCGAAGATCTCCTCCTGGGCCACCCGCATCCGGTTGTCCACGTCCACCAACACCGCCGGCTCCAGGAACGAGCCGGCCCGCTCCGGCACCCGACCCCCGCAGACGAGCCGGGCACCTTCCTGTGCGCCGAGTTCGAGGTAGTCCAGCGACACCCGTCGCTGCGCGTCGGAGATGAGCGGCCCCACCTCGGTGCGCTCGTCGAGCGGGTCGTCGACCCGCAGCGCCCGGGTGCGGGCGGTGAACGCCTCGACGAACGCGTCGTGAACCGGGCGTTCCACCAGGATCCGGCTCCGGGCGCAGCAGTCCTGCCCGGCGTTGCCGAACACGGCCAGCGGGGTCTCGGCGGCGGCGCGGCGCCAGTCGGCGTCGGCGAACACCACGCAGGCGGACTTCCCGCCGAGCTCGAGGGACACCCGGGTGATGTTCGGCGCGGCCGTCTGCAGGATCGCCGCGCCGGTGGCGGTCTCACCGGTGAACGACACCTTCGCCACCCGGGGGTCGGCGACCAGCGCGTCGCCGACCACCGACCCCGGGCCCGGCAGCACCGACACGCACGGGGCGGGGACGCCCGCGTCCACGAGCAGCTCGCCGAGGCGCAGTGCCGTGAGCGGGGTGAGGCTCGCCGGTTTCAGCACCACCGGGTTGCCGCAGACCAGCGCCGGTGCGACCTTCCAGCTGGCGATCAACAGCGGGAAGTTCCACGGAACGATGAGCGCGCAGGGTCCCACCGGCTCGCGCAGCACCACGTCGAGGCCCGGGTCGGCGACCGGCACCACCTCGCCGAAGAACTTGTCGGCCGCCCCGGCGTAGTACTCGAAGGTGTCGGCGGCGGCGCCGACCTCCCAGCGGGCGTCGCCGATCGGCTTCCCGGCGTTGCGGGCCTCGAGACGGGCCAGGTCCTCGGCGTGCTCGCGCAGCAGCCCGGCCACCCGGGCCAGCACCCGCCCCCGGGCGGTGGCGGGCTCGTCCGCCCACACCCCGGCGTCGAACGCCGCGGCGGCGGCGCCGAGCGCATCGTCCACATCGGGGGCGCCGGCCCGGGCCACCTCGGCGAGCACCTGCCCCGTGGCCGGCTCGCGCACGGCGACCATGGCACCGTCGGCGGCGGGACGCGCCACTCCGGCGACGATCAGGTCGTAGCGTGACCGGTCACTCATGGGACGTCGACGGTGAGGCTAACCCGCCGGTGATCGGCCGCTCCGGAGCGCTCGGTCGCGGCCCGGTACCCCGGCGGGATCCCGGCACCGTCCGGACGGGAGCGTGGACGGAACGGCGCCGTCCGGGACGGCCGCCCGCCGCGGCCGTGGCCCTCGTGCTCACGCTCGCCCTGGCGCCGACGCTGCTCCCCGGGTGCGCGCCTTCGCACGACCGGGGTGCCGACGGGTCCGTGCGTCTGGCGCCCCCGACCTCTGCCGGTCGCGCCGGTCCTGCAGGTCGCGCCCTGACGGGCGTGCTGCGATGGCGCCCCTGTCGGGGCGGCGAGTGTGCCCGCCTCTCGGTCCCGCTGCGACCGGACGGTCGCGGCGGCGCACGCATCCGCCTCGCCCTGTTCCGGGCCCGGGCCGCGGGGCCGGGGGGGCGACGGCTCGGGCCGCTGCTCGTGAACCCCGGCGGTCCGGGCGCGCCGGGTATCCCGCTGGCTCGGCACCTGGCCCGCACCCTCCCCGGTGAGCTGCGTGACCGCTTCGACGTGGTCGGCTGGGATCCCCGGGGCGCCGGCGCCTCCACCGCCGTGGACTGCGGTGACCGTCTCGACCCGCTCTTCGCCGTCGACACCGCCCCCGACACCCCGGCCGAGCTCGCCGAGCTGGGGCGGGTGAGCCGGGCGTTCGCCCGCCGCTGTGCCCGCCGGTCCTGGGAGCTGCTCGCCCACGTCTCCACCGACGACACCGTCGCCGACCTGGAGCGCATCCGGCGGGCGCTCGGTGCCGAGCGGCTCTCGTTCCTCGGGTACTCCTACGGCACGCTGCTCGGCGCGCGCTACGCCGCCGCCCACCCCCGGCGGGTCCGGGCCATGGTGCTCGACGGGGCCATCGACCCGTCGCTCGACCTCGAGGCCCTCCTGATCGGGCAGGCCCGGGGGTTCGATCAGGCGCTCGCCGCGGCGCTGGCGGCCTGCGACGCCGACCGGTCCTGTCCGTTGCACGATCGCAACCGCAGCGGC
>CALEDW010000217.1 GCA_937949585.1 uncultured Acidimicrobiia bacterium | reverse complement strand
CTCTCGTCCGGCGTGACCGGCTACACGACCATCCACGCCGGCTCGGCCCGGGCGGCGTTGACCCGCCTGCGCTTCCTCGCCCAGCTCTCGGAATCGGCGCGCGACCTTCCCCTGGCTGCACTCAACCACCTCGTCGGGGAGGCGGTCGACCTGGTGGTCCACACCGAGCGGGGGCCCCACGGACCCCGGGTCACCGAGATCCTCGCGGTGGAAGAACTCACCGCCGGCCCCGAAGCGGTCCAGTTCACCTGCACCGAGCTGTTCATCCGGGACCGCCTGGAGCTCCCCCTGCGCCCGACCGGTCAGCCGCCGGTGCGGGCCGCCGAACGACTGGCCCGACGCGGGATCTCCGTCTCGCGGTATCTGGAGGCCGAGCGATGAGGAGCGACGTGGCGGCGGTGATGTCGGCCACGGTTGCGGCGATCGGCGTTGCGCTCCTCGTGATCCCGGGCCCCGGCCGCCGCCGCCGGTGGCGCCAGGGGCTGGCCGCGTTCGACCGACGGGCCGCCACCCTGCTGCGGCAGAGCGGGCTGGACCACCTCACACCCGCCCAGTTCGCCGGGGCCGTCGGTTCGACCGCAGTGGTGGCCGGAACCCTCACCACCTTCGTGCTCGGCCCCGGATTGCCGGCGGCCGGGATCGCGGTCGCGGCCGGCTCGATCCCGGTCGGGGCTTGGCGGGCACGCCGCCGGGCCGCCCGAGCAACCGCCCGGGACCACTGGCCCCAGCTCATCGAGGAGCTGCGGATCCTCACCGGACCGGCGGGACGACCGATCCCCCAGGCCCTGATCGAGGCGGGTCTCCGCGGGCCAGCGGAACTACATCCGGCGTTCCGGGCGGCGCAACGCGAGTGGGCACTCAGCACCGACTTCACCCGCACCGTCGAGGTGCTCAAGGAGCGCTTGGCCGATCCGACCGCGGACGCCACCTGCGAGACCCTGCTCGTCATCCACGACGTCGGCGGCGACCTCGACCGCCGACTCCAGGCGCTCGCCCAGGACCGTCGTCAGGACCTGCGGGACCGCAAGGAGGCCGAGGCGCGCCAAGCCGGAGCGCGGTTGGCACGGCTGTTCGTCGTGGTCGTGCCCATCGGCATGGCCGTCGCCGGCCTGAACGTCGGAACCGGAGCCGCCGCCTACCGTTCGACCCCGGCCCAGCTCGCCGTGCTCCTCGGCGTGGCGCTCGTGGGCATCTGCTGGTGGTGGGCGGGGCGTGTGATGCGCCTCCCCGACGAGGAACGGGTCTTCGACCGGTGACCGCGCCGGCGCTGTTCGCCGCCGCGCTCCTCGGCGCCGGGACCGCGCTGCTGCTGGGCGAGCTGCCCTGGTTCGGCCGGCGATCCCTGCCGGCCCGTCTCCGACCCTACGCCCCGCCCACCACCGCCGGGCTCGCCGCCACCCGCCCGGCCAGCGCCACCGGGGCGGTACTGGGCCCGCTGGTCCGCGACCTGGGCGACCGGCTCGGCCGCCTCGGCGGCCGGGGACCGCAGCTCGAGGCCCGCCTCCTCCGGGCCGGCTCCGATCTGGACCCGGCCCGGTTCCGTCTCCGGCAGCTCACCAGCGCGATCGCCGCCTGTGGTGCCGGGGCGGCCGCGGCGCTGGCGCTGCGCCCCGGAGCACTCCCGTCGCTGATCCTCGTGGTCGGCGCCCCGGTCCTCGCCGTCCTCGCCGACGAGCAGGCCCTCGACCGGCGGGCCCGCTCCCGGATCCGCAGGATCCAGCTCGAGCTGCCGGTCGTCGCCGAACAGCTCGGGGTGCTGACCGCCGCCGGCTACTCGCTGCCCGCCGCGATCACGCGGATCGGCCGGCGGGGGCGGGGCACCGTCGCCGCCGACCTCGCCGACATCGGCCGGCGGATCCGCCACGGGCTCGACGAGCGCCAGGCGCTGCTGGAGTGGCAGGACCACCTGGACCTCCCCGCCGTGCGACGCCTGGTCTCGGTGCTGTGCCTGCACCGCGACACCGCCGATGTGGGTCGGCTCATCTCCGAGGAGGCCCGGGCCATCCGCGCCGAGTCGCACCGGGAACTACTCGAGTCGATCGAACGGCGGGCCCAGTTGGTGTGGATCCCCGTCACCGTGGCCACGCTCGTGCCCGGCCTCGTCTTCCTGGCCGTCCCCTTCGTCGCCGCGATCCGCGAGGTCACCGGCGGCCCCTGATCCCCGACCCCGACCCAGCCGAGGAGGACCACCCATGTACCCACCCCACCCCCGCCGGACCCCAGCACCCTGCCGACCGCGCTCGGAGCGGGCCGAAGGGGTGATCAGCACCGCGATCGCCGTGCTGATCATCGCCCTCCTCGGGATCGCTCTCTGGCGGGGCTTCGAGGTCATGATGGACAGCGCCACCGAGCGGACCCGGAACCAGGTGGAGCAGATCGGGGGATGACCCGCAGGAGCGAGCGGGGCGCCGGGCTGTTGTCCACGGTGGTCGGGGTGGGGGTGGTCATGGGGCTGGTCGCCGTGGCCGCAAACGTCGCCATCGGACTGTGGGCGCGGACCACCGTCGACGCGGTCACCGAGGACGCAGCCCGGCGGGTCGCCCGCGCCCCCCACGACGCCGACCTCGCCGCCGTCGCCGCCCACGCCGGCGAGGACGCCCGACGCCTGCTCGGTCGGCACGGCCAGCGGATCCGCCTCGACTGGCTCGAGCTGGGTCCCGACCGGGTCCAGCTCCGGGTCCGATCACCGGGCGCACCGGTGCTGCCCGGGGTGTCCGGCTCGGCGATCGTGGTCGGGGAGGTGGACCGGGTGGTGTCGGTCCGCAGGGAGCGACCACGGTGAGCCGCGGCAGCGAGCGTGGGGTGGTGGCCGGCGCCGAGGCCCTGGCGTTCGGCGTGCTGGTGCTGGTGGTCGGCACCGCCGTGGTCGTCTTTGCCTGGGGGGTGCTCACCACCCGGGCCACCCTGGACGCCGCCGCCGCCGAGTACCTGCGGGCCTACACCGAAGCCGCTGACGGCCCCGCGGCGATCGCAGCCGGGCGGGACGCGGCCCTGTGGGTCCTGCACGGACGTGGCCGGCCGCCGGGCGGGATCCGCTGGGACGAACCCGACCCCGACCGGTTCGGGCCGTGTGAGCCGGTCTCGGTCACGCTCCGGGCCGACAGCCCCGGGATCCGGCTCCCCGGAGGCCGGGTGTTCGGGCCGGTGGAGGTGGAGGTCACCCATCATGAGCTCGTCGACGCCCGCCGCGAGATCCGGCCGGGACCGGACCATGACCCGACCCGCACCCCCTGCGCGGACTGAGCGGGCCACCGCGCTCGTGCTGGCGCCGGCCCTGGCGCTGATCCTGCTGGTCCTGGCGGGTGTGGCCGTCGACCTCGCGGCGGTCCACACCGCCCAGCGGACGCTGCAGCGGGTGGCCTCCGGCGCCGCGGACGACGCCGCCGCCATGATCGACGCCCGGAGGGTCCAGGTCGACGGTGACATCGTCGTGGATCCCGACCGGGCCCGCCACGTCGCCGAGCATCAGGTGCGTGCGGCCCGACTGCCCGGACGGCTCGAGCGGGTCGACGTGCGCGTGGGCACGGACCGGGTCGAGGTCCAGGTCGAGGTGATGGTTCGTCACGGCTTCCTCGGCACGTTCCCGGGCGGCCCCGACACCGAACGGGTGGCGGCCACCGCCCGTGCACGACTGTGGCCATG
>CALEDW010000216.1 GCA_937949585.1 uncultured Acidimicrobiia bacterium | reverse complement strand
GCGAGGACCTGCTCGCCGCCGCGGACCGGCCCCGACGGCCCCGGGCCGCCACCCGGGACCGGCGGGTGCCCTCGGGGTGGCCGCTGGTGGTCACGGGGCTGCGTTCGACGACGCTGGTCGGCTCGCCCGCCGGCGCCGCGGCCCGAGGCCAGCTGGTGCGGATCCTCGAGGCGCAGCGGGAGGTGCACCCGGACGTGGTGGTGCTCTCGGGCCTGCGTCCGGGCGCGGAGGAACTGGGCGCGCTCGCCGCGCTCGACGCCGGGGTGCCGCTGGTCGTGGTGCTGCCGTACCCCGACCCTGCCGCGGGGTGGTCGGGTCCGGCCCGGGCCCGGTTCGAGGAGGCCTGCGCCCGGGCCCGCGACGTGGTGGTGCTCGAGTCCACGGCGCCGGCCGATCCCGAGGGCCGTCGCGCCGCGCTGGCCCGGCGCGACGGCTGGCTGCGCACGGTGGCCGCCGCGGCGATCGTGCTCAGCGACGGGGCCGACCCGGACGCCGAGACGCTGCTGCGCCGCTTCGAGGAGGCACTCGGCGAGGAGGTCTGGGCGCTCGACGTCGGGGAGTGACCGGGACCCGGCGGACCCCGGTGGGACCTGCTCCGGTGGGCTCCGGCTCAGCGGTGTTCGCGGGCCAGCGTGTGGTAGGCGACGTTGACCTCGGCGAGGCGCTCGGCCGCGGCCCGCTGCTGCTCGGGTGGGGCGGTGACGTGCCGGTCCGGGTGCAGGTCGGCGACGAGGCGCCGGTAGGCGGCCCGGATCTCGGTCCAGCTGGCGCCCGGGTCCACGCCCAGTGCGGCGTGCGGCGTGGGCGCGGCGGCCCGGTCCACCTCCCTCTCCACGTCGTGATGGTAGAAGAGCGACTCCGGCGGCGAATAGTCCGCGAAGGTCGCCCGGGCCGGCCCCCGCTCCTCGTCGGGTTGCTCGAACCCGGCGTCCACGAACATGACCGGCGGGGCGTCCTCGAGCGCCGCGACCCCCGGCGGCCGGCGTCCGGGGCCGATGATCCGGGGCAGCCGGGCCGACCCACCGGGGACGGCAGCGCCGCGGCCTGGGGCGTGGTCCTGGTGCTCGACGGTGGTGTCCGACATCGGTGCGCTCGGTTCGTGGCGGGCCATCGGGTTCGGCGACGCCGCCGCTACGGTGCGATCCGTGCGGATCGGGGCCGACAGCGGCGGGACCTTCACCGATGTCGTCGGCACGGACGGCCGGATCCTGAAGATTCCCAGCACGCCGGACGACCCGGGCCGGGCCGTCCGTGACGGGGTGGGTCGGCTGTCGCCGGACCCGGCGGAGCTGCTGGCCCACGGCACGACCGTGCCGACCAACACCTTGCTCGAGGGGCGGGGGGCCCGCGTGGCGCTCGTGACCACCGCCGGGTTCGCGGACGTGATCGAGATCGCCCGCCAGGACCGGCCGTCCCTCTATCACCCCTGGACCGACCGACCGCCGCCGTTGGTGGCCCGGGACGACCGCCTCGAGGTCGACGAACGGCTCGACGCCCACGGCGCCGTCCTGCGCCCGTACCGGCCTGGCACCTGCCCCAGCCCGCCGCCGGGGTGCGCGGCCGTGGCCGTCTCGTTGCTGCACGCGGATCTCTCGGCAGTCCACGAGGCGGCGGTGGCGGCTGAACTCGAGGCGGCCGGCTGGGACGTCAGCGCGTCGCACCGGGTGTCGCCCGAGTTCCGCGAGTACGAGCGCACGGTGACCACCGTGGCGAACGCGGCGCTGCGCCCGGTCTGCCGCCCGTACCTCGAGGGCCTCGTCGGGGTCGCCGAAGAGGTCGCGGTCATGACCTCGGCGGGAGGGCTGGTCGGCGCTGCCGATGCGGCCGAGCTGCCGGTGGCGCTGCTGCTGTCCGGCCCGGCCGCCGGCGCCCGGGCTGCCGCGGCGGTCGCAGTGCAGTGCGGGTTCGCCGACGCGGTGACCTTCGACATGGGGGGCACCAGTACCGATGTCTGCCTGGTGCTCAACGGTGAGCCCACCACGGCCCCCGGCCACGAGGTGGCCGGCTATCCGGTGCGCATGCCGTCGGTGGACGTCCACACGATCGGCGCCGGCGGCGGCAGTATCGCCCACCTCGACGCCGGGGGCGCGCTGGTCGTCGGCCCGGCGTCCGCCGGTGCGGTCCCCGGCCCGGCCTGCTACGGGCGCGGCGGCACGGCGCCGACGGTGACCGACGCCGACCTGGTGGCCGGGCGGATCCCTGCCGGGGCGCCCTTCGCCGGGCTCGGCCGGCTGGACCTGGCCGCAGCCCGCCGGGCCCTCGACGCGGCCGGCATCGACGCGGCCGGGGTCATCAGGGTGGTCAACGCCGGCATGGAACAGGCGCTGCGGCGCGTGTCGGTGGAACGGGGGGTGGACCCCGCCGGACTGGCGCTGGTCGCCTTCGGCGGCGCGGGCCCGCTGCACGCCTGCGAGCTCGCCGAGGCGCTCGGCATCCCGGCGGTCGTGGTTCCGGCCGCGGCGGGCGTGCTCTCGGCGGTCGGGCTGCTCACCTCCCCCCGCCGCCGGGAACTGGTGCGCAGCCGGGTCGATCCCGTTGACCACGCCGGGCTCGACGGGGAGGTGGCGGACCTGGCGGCACGGGCCCGGCAGGTGCTGAAGGCGGCCGGTGTCGGCCCGGTCCGGGTCGCCACGACCCTCGACTGCCGCTACCACG
>CALEDW010000215.1 GCA_937949585.1 uncultured Acidimicrobiia bacterium | reverse complement strand
CGCTTCGGGCCCGAGGTACGGGCGGGTGAACCCCAGTTCATCCCGGCGGGGCCCGACGCCGCCGAGGGCGACGGCTGGTTGCTGGTGCCGGCGAGCGACGCCGACGGCGCCGAACTGCAGGTGTTCGACGCCGCCCGGGTGCCCGACGGCCCCCGGGCGGCGGTCCGCCTCCCGCAGCCGATCCCGCCCGGAGGGGGCGCGACCTGGCTGCCCGCCGCCCCCGCCTGAGCGCCGACTCAGGGGGCCGGACGACCGCCGACGCCGCGTGCCATCCGCGCGATCCCGGCCAGGAAGCCGTCGCAGTCGGCGGACTTGGCCACCACCAGCTGCTTCTGGTCGAACCCTCCGGGCACCACCGCAGGCACGTAGTACTCGAAACCGTCGGGGTCCTCGATGGCGGCGACGATGTCGCCCGCACAGTCGGCGGCAGCCACGAACGGGCCCTCGTAGAGGCCCGGCAACTCCCCGGGGCGGGGCTCCCAGATCTCGGTGGCGATCGGGCCGGGCAGCACCAGCTTCACCCGCACCGGGGTCCCCTCGAGGTCGAGGCGCATCCCCTCGCTCCAGCCGCACAGCGCGAACTTCGCCGCGCAGTAGGCCGCCTCGTGCACGATGCCGAGCCGGCCCCCCATGCTCGACACGTTGACGATCAGGCCCCGGCCCTGCTCCAGCATCCGGGGCAGCACGGCCAGGCACATCCGGGCCGGCGTGGTGAAGTTCGTGGTCATCGTCACCGCGAGGTCCGCATCGGTGAGGGTGGTGAGGTGCTTGCGCTTGGCGATCGCGGCGTTGTTCACGAGCACGTCGAGGCCGCCGAAGGTGTCCCAGGCCTGCCCCACCAGCCGTTCGCCGGCCTCGGGCTCCGACAGGTCGACGGTCCAGGACGCCGAGTCGGGGCTATGGGCCCGGCAGCGCTCCAGCACCTCCGCGAGCCGCTCGGTGCGGCGGGCGGCGATGCCGACCACCGCACCCCGGGCCGCCAGCTGCGGCGCGAGCTCGGCACCGATCCCCGACGAGGCGCCGGTCACCAGCACCCGTGCTCCGGCCAGCTCCATCGGCACCCCTTTCGGTCGGCTCAGCCGGTGGTCGGTCCCGGCGGTCGGACCGTACCCCGGCGGTCGGAGCGGGCGGCGGCCCGGTCCCGCTCCAGCACCTCGAGGTAGTCGGCGAGGATGCGCTCGCGGTCGCGGTAGACCACCCCGTCGGGCAGCCTCGAGGCGAAGTCCCGCAGCGCCCGGTCGAGACGGTCGGCCGGCGCACCCGCCGGGGCGAAGAACGCGACCCGCTCCCAGAGTGGCGAGACGTTCGTCGGCCCGTGATCCCAGGTGCCGACCACCGCCCACCCTCGCGGGAAGATCCGCAGGTACGGCAGGTCGTAGATCGCCATCGCCTGCACCCCCCGGCGCCGCACCCCCGGCGCCGCAGGAGATCCTCCTGGAACCGCCGGTTCAGCCGGCGGGCCATGGACAGGTGGATCCCGGCGTCGTCGATCACGGAGGTGAGCTCGCCACGGCTGTACGCCGGCCCCCGGGCCAGGATCACTGCGGTGGCGAGGACCGTGACCGGCGCGGCCACGGCGAACGTACGCCGGCTGCCGGCCGGGTTGCGGTCGCCGGTGAGCAGCGCGTCACACCCGGTGCGGGTGGTCGGCGAGTGCGAGGAGCTCGGCGTCGCCGTCACTGTCGCCGTAGGCCCACAGCTCCACGGGCTCCGGTCCCAGCAAGCTCCGCAGCGCCTCCGCCTTGCGGGCGGCGCGCATGTTGCCCCCGAGCAGGCGTCCGGTGACCCGACCGGCCGGGTCCAGCTCGAGCCGGGAGGCGAGCACGTCGTGGACCCCGAGCGGTGTGACCACCGGGACGACGTACTCGGCGAGCGACGCCGAGACCACCACCACCCGGTGCCCCAGGGCGCGGTGGCGGGCGAGGCGGGCGAGCACCTCGGGTCGGAACGGGCGGCGCTCCAGGAGCCGGGCCGCGTAGGCGGCACCCGCAGCGGTGATCTCGGCCCCGCTGCGGCCGCCCAGCACCCGGGTCAGCAGGAGCTCCTTGGCGTCGTCGCGGGAGCCCCGCCCGACGGCGACGCCGGCCAGCGACGGACCGGTGGTCGCCACCGCGGCGGCGACCCGGGTCCATCCCGCCACGTGGACCAGGAACCCGAGCAACGTGTCGCGGCGGGTGATCGTCCCGTCGAAGTCGAACGCCGCGACTCCCCGGGGCCCGCCGAGGTCGTTCACCCGGGCAGGCGGCGCCAGAGCGGGCGGGGTAGGTGGCGCAGGCCGGCCATCACCCAGCGCAGCGCCGGCGGTGCCCACACCGTCTGGGCACCACGGACCAGTCCCCTCCAGGTCGCCTCGGCCACCGCGTCGGGATGGGTGGCGAACGGTGCCGGGCGCATCCCGGCGGTCATCTTCGTGTGGACGAACCCCGGGCGGACGACCATGAGGCGTACCCCGGTGCCGACGAGACGATCGGCCATACCCTGGCACCAGGCGTCGAGGCCGGCCTTGGCCGCCCCGTAGGTGAAGTTCGCCCGGCGGGGCCGCTCCGCGGCCACCGACGAGAACACCACCACCGTCCCGTGTCCCTGGGCACGCAAGGCCCGCAGCAGCGGGACGAGCACCGCGACGGCACCGGTGAAGTTCACGTCGATCACCCGGCGGGCCGCGGCGGGGTCCTCCTCGCTGCGTTCCTGGTCGCCGAGCAGTCCGAAGGCCAGGAGCACCACGTCGAGGTCACCGTCTCGGGTCGCCTCGGTGACGAACGCCTCGTGGTCGGCGGGGTCGTCGGCGGCGTCGAAGCGCAGCGTCCGGACCTCGGGTCCGCCGCCGAGGTCCTTGGCGGCCACCTCGAGGGCCGCCTGGTCCCGTCCGGCCAGCAGAACCCGCCGGGTCCGACCGGTGCGCAGCACGCGTCGCAGCGTGGCGAGGCCGATCTCGGAGGTGCCGCCGAGCAGCAGCACGGACTGGGGGGCGCCGAGCGCGTCCTGCATCACTGATCCCCCTGCGGCCCTCGGCGGTTCACAGTCCGAGCCTGCGGGCCAGGTCGGAGGTCACCGTCCCGGCCGGGTCGAGCTTGGCCCGCACATCCGACCATTCCGCCAGGCGAGGGTACATGCCGCCCAGGTGGTCGGCACGGACCCGGGCGTCCTTGGCGAGGTACACGCGACCGCCGGCGGCGAGCACGATCTCGTCCATCAGGTCGAGCAGCCCGGCGAGTTCGACCGACCCGGCCGGCAGGTCCAACGCCAGGGTCCAACCCGGCGCGGGGAACGACAGCGGCCCGGGGTTGGCGCGCCCGAACCGCTTCAGCACGGCCAGGAACGACGGCGCCCCGCTGCGGCTCATGAGCTCGATCGCACCCCGCAGGGCGTCCTCGGCCCCGAAGGGCACGACGAACTGGTACTGCACGAACCCGCGGGGGCCGTAGAGGCGGTTCCAGCCGACCACCCCGTCGAGGGGATGGAAGAAGTACGAGATCGACTCGAGGTGCCCGACGCGTCGACGCGGGGCCTTGCGGAACCACAGCTCGTTGAACGCCCGGACGCTGAGACGGTTCACCAGTCCGGGCGGCACGACCTGCGGGGTGGTGACCACGGGACGGGGGTCGAAGTGCCGGGGGCGCTCGCGGCGAGGCCGGTCGAGGGCGGCGAGCGGGGCGTGGTCGCCCCGGGTGAGGACCCCCCGGCCGAGCGAACCGCCCCGCGCCAGGCAATCGACCCAGGCCACCGAGTAGCGGTACTCGTGGTCGCGGGACTCCATCCGGCACATGAGGTCGTCGAGGTCCGCGGCCCGCTCGGCGTCGACGAGCATCCAGGCCGTCTCCACCGGCAGCAGCGCCACGGTGGCGTCGAGGATCACGCCGGTGAGACCCATGCCCCCGACGGTGGCCCAGAACACCTCGGGGTGGGTCCCGGGCGAGCAGGTGAGCTCCTCGCCGCCGCCGGTGCGCAGCCGCAGGGCCCGCACGTGGTCGCCGAAGCTGCCGTCGCGGTGGTGGTTCTTGCCGTGGATGTCGGCGGCGATCGCACCGCCGATCGTGACCATCCGGGTGCCGGGGGTCACCGGCACGAACCAGCCGCGGGGGAGCAACCAGCGCATCAGCTCGTCGAGGCTGGTCCCGGCGGCGACCCGCACCCACCCTGCCTCCAGGTCGGCGGCCAGCACCCCCCGGCGGGAGGTCATCTCGAGCACCGTGCCGCCGGCGTTCTGGGCCGCGTCGCCGTACGAGCGGCCGAGTCCCCGGGCGACGACGCCGCGCTGCGGCGGCTCGGCGAGGCAGTGGGCGACGTCGTCGTCGGTGAGCGGCCAGCGGACCGTCGCCCGGGTGGGGGAGGTGCGGCCCCAGCCGCTCAGGAGGCGGTCGTCGCCTCCGACCCCGCCCGGCGGGCGGACGCCGGCCCCCCCCGGCGACGGACCGGCGATCTCAGGCGACATAGAGGCCCACCACCAGCAGCGCCGCCCACAGGCCGCCGAGCACCTGCAGCGGGTGGTCGCGCAGCACCACCTCCTCGGGGGCGCCGGCCTCACCGCGCTCCACGATCAGCGCGTATCGCAGGAGTGCGAGCACGAACGGCGCGATCGACAGCTCGAACCAGATCACCCCGGGCCGGCCGGTGTGGGCCTCGAACGCCCAGAGCACGTAGCCGACCATCGCCACCCCGGATGCGACGGCCCGGACGTAGCCGAGGTAGCCGACCGAGTACTGCTCCAGG
>CALEDW010000214.1 GCA_937949585.1 uncultured Acidimicrobiia bacterium | reverse complement strand
CGCCTGGGCCCGGGTGCTCGCCGAGCGGGGGGTCGGCCCGGGCGCACGGCTGGGACTGGCGCTGCGGAACCGACCGGAGTGGATGCTCGCCGCGCTCGGGGCGGCGCGGCTCGGCGCCGAGGTCGTCCCGATCCCTCACGGCGCCACCCCCGAGGAGCGGGAGTACTTCACCTCCGACGGCGCGGTGGCCTTCTGCTGCGACGAGGAGAACCTCGGTGAGACCGTGGCCGCGGTCGCAGGCGCCTCCGAGGGCCCGTTGGAGGACCCGGAGGCCGACTACGTGGTGCTGCGGGCGTACACCTCCGGGACGACCGGCCGGCCGAAGGCGGTCGTGCGTCCGGAGATCCCCCGCGCCGCACTCATGCTCGGGGTGGTGCAGTACTTCGAGTCCTACGGGCTCGCCCATCCCGACGAGGTGAACCTCACCGCCTCGCCGCTGCACCACCTCGCCGGCTTCTCCGGCCCGCACAGCGCCTGGCTGCTCGGCCACACCTGTGTCCTCATGGAGCGCTACGACCCCGCCGAGGCGCTGCGGTGCATCGCGGCGGAGCGGGTCACCTACTGGATGTGCGCCCCGATCCACCTGTACCGCCTGCTGCGCCTGCCCCCGGAGATCCTCGCCGGTGCCGACGTGTCCTCGGTGCGGCGAGTGCTGCACGGGTCGGCGCCCTGCCCCGAGGATCTGAAACGCGCAGCCATGTCGTTCTTCCCGCCGGGGGCGGTCTGGGAGACCTACGGCGGCACCGAGACGATGGGCACCGTCATCACGCCCGAGGAATGGGAGCGCAAGCCGGGCAGCGTCGGCCGGCCGGCGCGCGGGTCGGTGATCCGGATCCTCGGCCCCGACGGCGCCGAACTGGGTCCCGGGGAGGTCGGGCTCGTGTACATCGGCTCCGAGTGGGGCCGGGGGTTCCGCTACGGCGGCCCCGACGAGCTCACCGAGGCGGTGTACCGGGTGGATCTGGCCACGCTCGGCGACGTCGGCTACCTCGACGACGACGGCTACCTGTTCCTCGTGGATCGGGCCAAGGACATGGTGATCACCGGCGGCGCCAACGTCTACCCGGCCGAGGTCGAGCGGGTGCTCGTGCGTCACCCGCAGGTCGCCGAGGTCGCCGTGGTGGGGCTGCCCGACCCCGAGTACGGCGAGCTCGTCACCGCCGTCGTCGTGCCCGAACCCGGGGCTCCGGCCGGGTTGGTTGCCGAGCTCGACCGGTTCTGCCGGGAGCACCTCGTGGCCTACAAGTGCCCGCGCCGCTACGAGCTCGTCGAGGCGTTGCCGCGCGACCCGATGGGCAAGGTCCGCAAGCGGGAGCTGCGCGACCGGCTCGGGACCGGGTGAGGCGGCCGGGGTTCGTCCCGCCCATGTCGGCCACGCCGACGGCGACGGTGCCGGACGGCCGGGGCTGGTGGTTCGAGGCGAAGTGGGACGGGATCCGTTCCATCGCGGTGCTCTCCGCCGGTCACCTCGAGCTCTGGTCCCGCAACCGGCTGTCCCTCACCGGGCGGTTCCCGGAGCTGGCCGCGCTGCCGCACGTGTTGGCCGGCGCGGAGGCGGTGCTCGACGGGGAGATCGTCGCGTTCGGACCGGACGGTCGCCCCGACTTCGGGCTCCTGGCGCGCCCGGCGCCCCCGGGTCGCGGTCCGACGGTGTGTTACCTGGCCTTCGACCTGCTCTTCTGGGATGACGCCGCGCTCCTCGACGCGCCGCTGGCGCACCGGCGCGAGCGACTGCTCGCCCTCGGGTTGGGGGACCGGGCGTGGCGCAGCCCGCCTCACGTGGCCGACGACCCAGCGCCCCTGCTCAGGTTCGTGGCCGCGTACGGGCTCGAAGGCGTGGTGGCGAAACGGGCCGACTCCCCCTACGAGCCCGGCCGGCGGTCGCGGGCGTGGCGGAAGTGGAAGCGCACCCGGTGCGAGGAGTTCGTGGTGGGCGGGTTCCTCCCGGGGCGGGGCGGCCGGGCCGGGGAGCTCGGGTCGCTGCTGCTGGGCGGCTTCGACGCCGGGGGGCGGCTCCGCTACGCCGGCCGGGTCGGCACCGGCTTCGACGCTGCGGAGCGCCGTCGGCTCCTCGCCGAGCTGGCCGCCGCGGTGCGTGCCGAGCCGCCCTTCGCCGACCCACCCCGCATCCCCGGGGCCCGCTGGGTGGAGCCCCGGGTGGTGGTCGAGGTGCGCTTCGCGCACCGCACCGCCGACGGCCGGCTCCGCCATCCGTCCTACGTGGGACGTCGCCTCGACAAGGACCCGGCCGAGGTGGTCCGGGAGGAGCCCGGCTAGTCCCCGGTGGAGATCCGGCTAGTCCCCGGTGGAGATGTCGACGTTGTAGGCGTCGTACACCAGCTCGGCCCCTCGGTGCCGGTGCTGCGAGAACGCGCCCAGGACCGGAAGGGTCCGTTCGTACACCTCGTCGGGTGGCGCCGCGGCGGCGAGGCGGCGCAGCTCGGCCAGCGCCTCGCGCAGGGTCACGTGCTCGGCCCGCAGCTTCTCGACCGCATGGGCGAGGCGGGGGGCCTGCTCCATCACCTCGGCGAAGAGACCGTCGGGCGACTCGGTGGCCGCCACGTGCGCGGCGAGCGCCGCCTCCGCCTCGCCCAGCGCGGCGTCGACCCGGGTCCGCCAGTCGGCTTCCCGGCCCGACCAGGGCGCGGCGACCGCGTCCTCCACGGCCACCAGCGCCGCCTGCAGCCCCCGCCGCCGCCGCCGGGCCTGCTCCAAGGGGCCGGTCACGGCCGCGACCTCGCCGCCTCGAGCACGACGCGGCGCTCCGCGGCGGCGATCGTGCGGCGCGCCGCCTCGACGGCGTCGGGGTTCACCGACACCGAGGTGATCCCGAACCGCACGAGGTGCTCGGCGAACGCCGGGTTGGTCGAGGGGGCCTGCCCGCACAACGACGAGGTGATCCCGGCCCGGCGGGCCTCGGTGACGATGTCGCGGATCGCCGCCAGCACGGCGTCGTCGGACTCGTCGAACAGCTCGGCGCAGATCTCCGAGTCGCGGTCGACGCCGAGGGACAGCTGGGTGAGGTCGTTGGAGCCGATGGAGATCCCGTCGATCCCCAACGCCGCGTACTCGGCGATCCGGTACACCACCGACGGGACCTCGGCCATCACCCAGCGCTTCACGCCCCGCCGGCGTCCGAGCGGACTGCGGTCGATGAGCTCCAGGCAGGCCTCGAGCTCCCAGCGGGTCCGCACGAAGGGGATCATCACCACCAGGTTCGGGGTCTCCTCGTGCACGCGGGCCAGGATCTCCAGCTCCACCTCGAACAGGTCGGGTTCGCGCACGTACCGGTAGCAGCCCCGGTAGCCGATCATCGGATTCGCTTCCACCGGCTCGAACCGGTCCCCGCCGGCCAGCTGGCGGAACTCGTTGGACCGGAAGTCGATGGTGCGGTACACGACCGGGCGGGGCTGGAACGCCCG
Organism: uncultured Acidimicrobiia bacterium; assembly: GCA_937949585.1. Lineage (GTDB taxonomy): Bacteria > Actinomycetota > Acidimicrobiia > IMCC26256 > CALEDW01 > CALEDW01. The sequence continues at coordinate 6,386 of CALEDW010000214.1, read as the reverse complement.
GGTGATCCGCCCGATCCCGGCCGCCACCCGCTCGACGAGCTCGGCCCGGCGGCCCTCGGCGAGGAGCCGCCGGGGGTGCTCGCCGCCCAGGGCGTCGGTGAACAGGAACTCGGCCCGCAGCAGCCCGACACCGTCCACCGCCCGGGCGGCCACCCGCTCGGCGTGCTCGGGGATGGCGAGGTTCACGTACAGCCGGGTGCCGAGCACCTCGCCGGCCGCCTCACCGGCCTGCGCGGCGGCCGCCGCACCGGCCTCGGCGGCGGTCACCTGCACCGGCCGTTCCGGGGCCCGCCCCGCCAGGTCGCCGGGGAACACCTCACCGGTCGAGCCGTCGACGGTCACCACCTGTCCGGAGCGCAGCACCGTCGTCGCGTTGCGGGTACCGACCACGCAGGGCACCCCGAGCTCGCGGCTCACGATCGCGGCGTGACAGGTGATCCCGCCCCCGTCGGTCACCAGCGCCGCCGCCCGGCGCATCACGGGTACCCAGTCCGGGGCGGTGAACGGCGCCACCAGCACCTCGCCGGGCTCCAGCGCCCGTCCCTCCTCCAGGGTCCGCACCACCCGGGCCACGCCGGCGACCCGGCCGGGGGCGGCGCCGAGCCCGGTGAGCAGCGGTTCCGCCCCGGCGGCGGTGGCCGAGGTGGCCACGGCGGAGCCGAGGGTGGTGATCGGGCGGGACTGGGTGAGGAAGACCTCGTCCCCGCTCACCGCGAACTCGATGTCCTGGGGGACGCCGTAGTGCCGCTCCACGCGCACCGCCAGGCGGGCCAGGGCCAGCACCTCCTCGTCGCTGAGCACCCGTCGGTGCCGCTCGGCTTCCTCCAGCACCTCGCGTCGCTCGACGCCGTCGGGACCCCGACGGATCGCCACGTCCTGGTCGCCGACGCGGACGCTCAGGATGCGCAGCGGTTCCTTGGCCACGACGTAGGTGTCGGGGGTGACCTGCCCTCCGACCACCACCTCGCCCAGCCCGAGTGCGGCAGTGACCACCACCACACCTGTGTCACCGGTCACCGGATCGGCCGAGAAGAGCACCCCGGAACGGTCGGCGTCGACCATGCGCTGCACGACCACGGCGATGGCCGGCTCCTCGACCACCCCCTGGGCGGCCCGGTAGGCGATGACCCGGGCCCCGAACACCGACGCCCAGCAGTCGAGGATGCGGCGGAGCAACTCGCCGTCACCGGCGACGTTGGTGAACGTCTCGTGCATCCCGGCGAAGGACGTCCCGGCGGAGTCCTCCATCGTCGCCGACGACCGCACCGCCACCCGCACCCCCGGCCCGAGGTCGTGGTAGGCGTCGAGGATCCGGTCCCGCAGCCGGTCCGGGATGCCCGCGGCGCGCACCCGGTCCGCCAGCTCCCGGGCCCGGGTCGCGAGCTCCTCGGGGGCGAGCCGGCCGGCCTGCCGGGCCGCCTCGGCCAGCTCCCCGCGGATCCCGGCCGCCTCCATCGCCGCCGCGTACGCGTCGGCGGTGACCACGAACCCGGGCGGCACCGGGAACCCGGCCCGGATGAGCTCGCCCAGGTTGGCGCCCTTGCCGCCGACCCGGGCGACGTCGGCCGCGGAGACCTCGTCGAGCCGGACCACCGGCCGGCTCGGCGTGTCCTCCTCGGGCATGTCGCACCTCCCTGCCTCGCCCGGCGCGCCCGCGTCGGCGCCGGTGAGGCGGCACGCTAGCGATCCCGTCGCCCGGCCGACCATGCCGCCGGCCGCGCCCCAGGCAGGAATCGAACCTGCGACCTACCGCTTAGGAGGCGGCCGCTCTCTCCACTGAGCTACTGGGGCCCGACGCCGACGCTACCGCCCCGGCGACGGGGCCGACCCCGGCACTCAGATTCCCGAAGGATCGGCGCGACGGATCGTTCACGGGTACGTGACGGGTCGGTGACCGGCCGTCCGTAGCGTCTCGGGCCGAGGACGACCGGGAGGAACGATGGGACGGAGACTGTTCGTCACCGCGGCGCTCGCCGCCCTGCTCGTGACGGTGTGGGCCGGGCCGGCGGTTGCCGCCGAACTGACACCGGAGGCGGTCCAGGCCAACCTCGACAACGCGTTCGTGCTGCTCGCGGCGGTGCTGGTGATCTTCATGCAGGCGGGGTTCGCCCTGGTCGAGGCGGGGCTCACCCGGGCGAAATCGGTGGCGAACATCATGATGAAGAACCTCACCGACTTCGTCGTCGGGGTGATCTCGTTCTTCATGATCGGCTACGCCGTCGCCTTCGGGGCCGGCAACGACCTCTTCGGTCACGCCGGGTTCTTCCTGCGAGGCGCGACGTACGACGGCAGCCTGAGCGTGCCGACCTTCTTCGTGTTCCAGGTCGCGTTCGCCGCCACCGCGGCGACGATCGTCTCGGGGGCCATGGCCGAGCGCACCCGCTTCGTCGCCTACCTCGTCTACAGCGCGGTGATCACCGCCTTCGTCTACCCCGTGGTCGTGCACTGGCTGTGGGGCGGCGGGTGGTTGGCGAAGCTGTCGACCCCGATGGTCGATTTCGCCGGCTCGACCGTCGTGCACAGCGTCGGCGGGTGGGCGGCGCTCGTCGGGACCGTCGTCCTGGGGCCGCGGCTCGGCAAGTACGACGCCCAGGGCCGGCCCCGGGCCATCCCCGGGCACTCGATCCCGTTCGCCGTCCTCGGGACCCTGATCCTGTGGGTGGGTTGGTACGGGTTCAACCCCGGATCCGAGCTCGCCGCCGACGACGCGATCGGTCGGATCGCCGCCACCACCACGTTGTCGGCGGCGGCCGGGGCCCTGCTGGCGATGGCGGCCAGCTGGGCGTGGACCCGCAAACCCGACGTGAGCATGACCGCCAACGGGGCGCTGGCCGGTCTGGTGGGCATCACCGCCGGCTGCGCGGCGGTGGACCAGTGGGCGGCGCTGCTCATCGGGGCGCTGAGCGGGGTGTTGGTGGTGGCGTCGGTGCGCTTCTTCGACCGGATCCGCGTCGACGACCCGGTCGGTGCGATCTCGGTGCACGGGGTGTGCGGCGCGTTCGGCACGCTCGCCGTGGGGCTGTTCGCCACCGAGGGCGGGTTGCTGCTCGGGGACGGCCCCGACCTGCTCGTCTCCCAGGCCGTCGGCGTCGGGGCGGTCTTCGCCTTCGTCGTGCTGACCTCGGCGGCCCTGTTCGGGGCGATCAAGGCGACCGTGGGCCTGCGGGTGAGCGAAGAGGAAGAACGCGCCGGGCTCGACGTGCACGAGCACGGGGCGCCGGGCTACGGAGGGTTCGTGTTCAGCGACGACGAGCGGGTCCGGCTCCCCCAGATCCCCACCGGGGTACGCGTCTGACGGCGGAGGTGGTGGAGGTGATCCCCGCCCGGGGATCAGCCCGGCGGGGCGAAGCGGGCGTAGTCGGCCCGGCCGACGGGATCGGCGGTGAGCGAGCCGTCGCCCCGGGGCACCTCCACCACCTCCTCGTCGACGAGGAACGAGACCCGCTCGATGCCGGGAAGGTCGGTGAGGGTGTAGACGATCTCGGCGAGGGCACCGGCCTGGCGACGTACCGAACCGTCGGTGAACGCCGGGCTGAGACGCACCCGGGCCACACCGTCACGGGCGCCGAGGAACTGCACCGGGATCTCGGCCGGCAAGGCCGTGGTGATCCCGGCCCGGCGCTCGGTCGGGTCGGGTCCGGCCCGCAGCGCCCGGAGCGCAGCCCCGGGGGTGAGCGGTGCGGGCACGGTCCGCTCCCGGGCGACGAGCAGATCGTTGGGATCGAGCAGGAAGATGCGGGTCACCACCCGTTCGTCGGTCCCCTCGGCGACCGGAGCGGTCGTCGTGGTGCCGGTGGGACCGACGAGCTCGAAGGGAACCCGGTCGGCGTCGAGGCGAACCGGTTCGGACTGCCCGCTCACCCCGCAGGCGGCGGCTCCGGCGGCCAGGGCGGCCGCGGTCGCGGCCGTCACCGTGCGGCGCAGACTCACCGTCCCACCCCCTCCGGCGGCTCCCGCCACGGGAGCGTCACGACGAAGCGCGCGCCGTGCCCGCCCGGGGCGTCCTCGACCCAGACGTCGCCGTCGTGGAGGCGGACCTGCTCGGCCACGAGCGCCAGGCCGAGCCCCGAGCCGCCGGTGCCCCCGGAAGCGGCGGCCCGGCCCCGGTAGAAGCGGCGGAAGATCCGGTCCCGCTCGTCACCGGGGACTCCCGGACCGCGGTCCTCCACCTCGATGCGGACCATCCCGTCGACGGAGCGGACGCGCAGCGCCGTGGCCCCGCCCGCGTAGGTGGCGGCGTTGTCGAGGAGGTTGACGACCACCCGCTCGATGCGGCGCCGGTCGAGGAGCACACGACGGCGTCGGACCGCCTCGTCGACCTCGAGGCGGCAGGTGGCACCGAGGTGAGGGTGGGCCGCCTCCGCCACGAGGAGGTCGAGACGGACGGGGGCGAGCTCGAGGGCTTCCGTCCCGGCGTCGGCCCGGAACAGTTCCAGCAGGTCCTCGATGAGGACGCGCAGGCGCTCGATCTGGGATCGCAACAGCGCGAACGGTTCGGCCAGTTCCCCGGGGAGGGTGTCGGCCCGCCGCTCGATCATGCGCGCCGCGGCCTGCAGCGAGGCGATCGGGGACCGCAGCTCGTGGCTCACATCGGCGGTCAGGCGTCGTTCCCGTTCGATCCGCTGCTGGACGGCGTCGACCATCCGGTTGAACGACCGGGCCAGCGGGGCGAGGTCGGGGTCGTCGGTCACCTCGACGCGGGTGGCGAGATCCCCGCCGGCCACCCGTTCGGCCGCGGCGGTCGTCTGCGACAGCGGCCGCAGCACCCGCCCGCTCACCCACAGGCCCAGCACCCCGCCCAGGATCGCGGTGAGCGCCGTGCCGGTGGCGAGGGCGTTCCGCAGCGTCCGCAGCGTGCGGTCGAGCTCGTCGAGGGGAAAGGCCTGGAAGTAGAGGGTGTCGACCCCGGCGAGCGGCAGCCCGACCACCAGCGCAGGCCGGCCGCCCACCACGACCCGCTGGCGGACCGGCTCACCCCTGCGGACCGCAGCGACGAGCCCGTCGGGCAGGTTCTCCCGTCCCAGGGCGACCGAGGTGCCGAACCACCGTCCCTGGGTGGCCAACACCACGTTCGAACCGGGTACCCGGTCGAGGCGCCCCAGCAGCTCGGGCACGCCGGTGCGGCGCTCCAGCTCGTCCCGCACGGCTCGGGCGTCGACGAAGCTCTGCTGTACCAGCGCCCGTTCCCGTTGCCGGAGCAGGTAGTGGCGGGCCACGAGGAACGTGCCGGCGGCGAGGAGGGTGGCCAGGGCCAGCGAACCGAGAGCGAACGCGACCGTCACCCGGAACCGCAGCCCTCGGGGGGTGTGCCACAGACCGGGCCGACGCACTGGCACCATGATGGCCCGCACCCGTGCCCGGGCGACCGTCACCACGGCCGGGCCGGAGGCGATGGGCAACGGACGGAGGCGCCGAGGTGAGAGGGATGCTGCACCCGTCGATGCTCGAGCACCTCAGCGAGGCCGACCGGCACACCCTGGAACGGCTGGCCCGGGCCGTCGGCGACCCGTCCGGCCCACCCCGCGACCTCGACGCGCTCGGCCGGCTGCTCGCCCGCCCCGAGGTCTTCGACGCCCTGTTCGGCCGAGGGGAGGTCGAGGAGCTGCTCGTCACCTCGCCGTTCCTGACCTTCGCCGTGGTGGTGCACCGCGGCTGGGCCGAACTGGCCGAATGCACCCACGTCCGGGAGTGGGTCGGGCCCCGGCAGCGACTCCCGGTGCTCAGCGCCGGGGAGCTGCGGGAGTTCCTCGACGACCCGGCGCGGCGGTTCTTCCTCGCCGAGCTGCTGGCGTCCTACACGCGGGTGGTCAGCGGCAGTACCTGGGTGCGCACCCGGCGGGGGTGGCGGCGCCGGCGCTGGAGTGAGCTCGACCCCCTGCGGCTCGCCGAGCTGCTCGACGTGCTGCCCGAGCGGGAGCACGCCGGGGTCTACCGCCGCCTCGGCGACCTCGCGCTCTTCCTCACCGGTGTGTTCCCCGACCACACCGAGCTCTCCGCGTTCGGCCGGCACGAGGTCCACCGCCTGCGGGTCGTCGCCGGCCTCGACCCCGGGCCGGGGGAACGGCCCCTGCCCGGCACGGCGGGCACCGTGGCCCTGCTCGAACACCTCGGGACGGCCTGGTACCGCCAGGCCCGCCGGCGTGCCGCGTTCGGGGACGCGGTCGGGGTGCGGATCCTCGACGACGTCGCCGACCGGTTCGCGGCGGCCCGGCGCACGCTGAACCACCTCACCGACCGCTACCTGTTCGCCCAACGCACCCGCTGGTTCGGCCAACCGGCCGGGTAGCCTGCGCCGTGCTCTCCGGCTGGGACGACTTCCCGGTCCACCAGGTGGCCGAGCCCATCCGTCACGTGGGCACCAGCGACCGGAACTTCTACGACCGCTA
>CALEDW010000213.1 GCA_937949585.1 uncultured Acidimicrobiia bacterium | reverse complement strand
GGGAACGCTCCGGTGGGGGACGCCTCGAGTTCTACGTGCAAGAGACCGACTGGCGCGACGCCCGCACCGGCGACCCGGTGGTCACCTCGACCTTCACCCTCGTGGTCAACGTCCGGCCCGACGCCGGCTGCGTCGGACGGCGCGACGGCCGTGCCCGTCCCCGCCTCCCGGCCGGCCCCGGGCCCCTACCGGCGCCGCATCCGCCTCGTGGCGCTCGGCCCGGGGGAGACCTGGGGCGGGCTGGAGGACGACTTCCACCGCTTCGAGGTGACCGTCTACCACGACGGTCGGGTGGTCACCGGGATGGAGGTGACCTCGCGGCGCTGGCCCTGGTCGACCTGTCCCGAGGCGGCCCGGGTGCTCGACGAGCTGGTGGGGATGCCGCTCGCCGGGCGCTGCACCGCAGTGGCCGACCGGCTTGAGCCGCGGCGGGCCTGCACCCACCAGTTCGACCTCGCCGGCCTGGCCGTCGCCGCGGCGGCCCGCGGCACCCGGCGGCGGCAGTACGACGTGGAGGTGCACCACGCCGGCCCGAACGGGGTGGCGACCGCGCTGCTGGCCCGTGACGGGACGGTCCGGCACCGGTGGCAGATCGGCGCGCCCGGCGGCGGTCCCCGACGCCTGCTGGACCCTGCCCCCTTCACGGAGGCGCCGTGGCGGGGCGGGTTCATCGCCTGGGCCGACGCGAACCTGGCCCCCGAGGACGCCGAGGCGGCGATCGTGCTCCGGCGGGCCTGCGACATCGCGCTGGGACGGGGGATGGACCTCGACGCGCTCACCCGCGCCGACGAGCTCGCCGACCTCATGTCGGGGATCTGCTACACGATGCAGCCCGAGGTGGCGCCGGGGGCGCTGCGCCACCGCGGCCAGGTCCGCGACTTCGCCGACCGGCCGGACGCGTTGCTGGAGACCGACGACCCGCGGCTCAGGTGACCCACTCGCCGCCGGGCCCGCGCCGCCACCCGGCCGCGGCCCGGTTGCCCCCGTCGACGGCCAGCACCGTCCCGGTGACGAAGCGGGCCAAGCGGGGGTGGGCGAGGAACCACACCGCGGCGGCGACGTCGTCGGGGTGGCCCCGCCAGGGCAGCGGGGTGGCCGCCTCGAGGTCCTCCCCCACCCCGGGGGTGGGGATCACGTCGGGGGCCACCGCGTTCACCCGGATGCGGCGGTCGGCGAGCTCGAGGGCCAGGGTGGCGGTGAGGTTGGTGACCGCGGCCTTCATCGCCGCGTAGACCGCGAAGCCCGGTGCGGCCCGGTGCGCCTCGATGGAGGTGACGTTCACCACCGCGCCACCTTCGGCGGGCACGTGCGGCACGAACGCCCGGGTGCAGGCCGTCACGGAGGTGAAGTTCTGGGCCACCAGCGCCGCCTCCCCCTTCGGGCGCACCTCCAGGAACGGCGCCGCGAACGTCCCGCCGACGTTGTTCACCAGCACCGACGGCGGCCCCAGGCGCGCCGCGGCGCCGGCGAAGAACTCCGGTACCGCCTCGGCGTCGCGCACGTCCAGCACTGCGTGGTGCACGGGCGCACCGGTCGCTTCCAGCTCGGCGACCGTGCCGTCGAGCCGCTCGCCGTCACGGTCGCACACCACCACGCCGGCCCCCCAGGCCGCGAACGTCAAGGCGCAGGCCCGGCCGATCCCCACCGCGGCGCCGGTGACCACCGCCACCGTCCCGGCCAGGGACAGCTCCTCGGGACGAACCGGCACGGCCGCAGCCCCCGGGGCGGCTCAGCCGGCCTGGCGGGCCACGGCCTCCGCCGCGGCCCGGGCCGCCTCGGGGTCGAGGTAGCGGGAGCCTCGGACCCGGAACCGGTCGTCGAGGTCGTAGACGAGGGGCTGGCCGGTCGGGATGTTCAGCTCGACCACCTCGTCGGCCGACAGGCCGTCGAGGTGTTTCACCAGTGCCCGCAACGAGTTGCCGTGCGCGCTCACGAGCACGCAGTGCCCGTCCGCCAGGTCGGGCACGATCCGGTCGTGCCACCAGGGCAGCATCCGGGCCACCACGTCGGCGAGGCACTCGGCGGCCGGCAGCACGTCGTCGGGCAGCGCGGCGTAGCGGGGGTCGTGGCGGGGGTGCATCGGGTCGTCGGGCGGCAGCGGCGGGGGCGGCTCGTCGTAGGAGCGGCGCCACCGCTTCACTTGATCGGCGCCGTAGCGATCGGCCGTCTCCCGCTTGTTCCGGCCCTGCAAGGCGCCGTAGTGCCGCTCGTTGAGCCGCCAGCTGCGTCGCACCGGCACCCAGGCCCGCCCGCACGCGGCCAGGGCCAGCTCGGCGGAACGGATCGCCCGGAGCTGCAGGGAGGTGTGCACCACGTCGGGCAGGACCCCGGCGTCGGCGAGCTGGTGGCCGGCCCGCCGGGCCTCGTCCTCACCGAGCGGGGTGAGGTCGACGTCGACCCAGCCGGTGAACAGGTTCTCGGCGTTCCAGGTCGACTGGCCGTGGCGCAGCAGGACGAGGGTGGCCATCGCGGCCGGAGCCTAGGAGCCGACCGGTGCGGGCAGCCCGATCGTCTTGGTCTGCAGGTACTCCATGAACCCCTCGATCCCGTGCTCCCGACCGATCCCGCTCTCCTTGTAGCCGCCGAACGGTGCGTCGGGACCGAACCACTGCCCGCCGTTCACGGCCACGGTGCCGGTCCGCAGCCTGGTCGCCACCCGGTAGGCGCGTTCGAGATCGGCGGAGTGCACCGCGCCGGACAGCCCGTAGCGGGAGTCGTTGGCGATGCGGATCGCGTCCTCCTCGTCGTCGTAGGGGATCACCACCAGTACGGGGCCGAAGATCTCCTCCCGGGCGATCGTGGCGGCCGGGTCGACGTCGACGAACAGGGTCGGCTCCACGTAGTAGCCCACGGGCAGGTGGGCCGGCACCCCGCCGCCGACGAGCAACTTGGCGCCCTCGCGCACCCCGGTCTCGATGTAGCCCAACACCCGCTCGCGCTGGCGGGCGTTGATGAGCGGGCCCTGCAGGTTGGCCGGGTCGGTGGGATCCCCGTAGCTCCAGGTCTCGAAGGCCCGGCGCAGCAGGTCGACGCCCTCGTCGTAGCGAGAGCGGGGCAGCAGGCAGCGGGTGGTGATCGCGCACCCCTGTCCGCCGTGCACACAGACCATGGCGCCGGTGCCGAGCACGGCGGGAAGGTCGGCGTCGTCGAGCACGATGTTCGCCGACTTGCCGCCCAGCTCGAGGAACACCTTCTTCAGGGTGTCGGCGGCACGGGCCATGATCCGCTTGCCGACCGCGGTCGAGCCGGTGAACGACACCATGTCGACCCGGGGATCGCCGGTGAGGACCTCGCCCACGGCGGCGGGGTCGGCGGAGGTCAGCACGTTCAGCACCCCGGGCGGCAGGTCGGTCCGCTCGGCGGCGAGCCGGCCGATGTGGGTGGCACTCCAGGGCGTGTCGGGCGCGGCCTTGAGCACCACGGTGTTGCCGGCCGCCAGGGCCGGCACGATCTTCGAGAGGTTGAGCATGAACGGGAAGTTCCACGGTGTGATCGCCGCCACGACCCCCAGCGGCTCCCTGCGGACGCGCCGCAGGGAGCGGATCCCGAAGAACTCGTGGACCGGCAGATCCTCCTCCCAGGCGACCCGGTCGAGGCACTCGACGTCCCAGCGCATGTCGTCGATGCAGCCGTCCTGCTGGATCGCGTAGGTGAGCGATACCGGTGCGCCGGCCTCGGCGACGATCTGGGGACGCAGCGTCTCCCGCTCCGCGTCGAGCGCCTCCCACAGCTGGGTGAGGCAGTGCCGGCGCAGGTCGCGGTCGGCGGCCCAGTCGGTCTCGTCGAAGGCGCGCCGGGCCGCGGCGACGGCGGCCTCGGCGTCTTCGGGACCGGCGTCGGCGACCTCGCCGATCACCTGCTCGCGGGCCGGGTTCACGTTCGGGTAGGTGCGACCGGAGGCGGCGGGGCGCAGCTCCCCGTCGACGAGCAGGCGCCCCTCCCCGGTGACGTTCTCGGTGTCGACCATGCCCGGAGGCTACCGGCACCTGACGTGTCCGTCAGGCCCTTCGGTGCCCCGTAGCCTGGGGTCCGGATGCGCATCGCTGCGCTCGACCTCGGGTCGAACTCGTTCCACCTCATCGTGGCCGAGGTCGCCCCCGACCAGAGCTTCGTGCCGCTGGTGCGCGAGAAGGAGATGCTGCGGCTCGGCAGCGTGGTCACCCGGGAGGGTCGGATCAGCGCCGATGCCGCCGACCGGGCGGGGCGCACCGCCCGGCGAATGCGGCTGCTGGCCGAGGCGGCCGGCGCCACCGAGGTCGTCGCCGCAGCCACGTCGGCGCTGCGCGCCGCGCCGAACGGGCCCGCGGTGCTGGAACGGATCGAGGCGGAGGCGGGCGTGACCGCCCGGGTGATCGACGGGCTGGAAGAAGCCCGGCTCATCTTCGGGGCGGTGCGGGCCGCAGTGGTGCTCGACCCCGGACCGGCGCTGTGCCTCGACGTCGGCGGGGGCTCGGTGGAGCTCATGGTCGGCGACGCCGCCGGGCTGCGCTGGGCGGCCTCGGAGCGTCTCGGGGTGGCCCGCCTGGCGACCCTGGTGCACGACGATCCGCCGAGCAAGGCCGACCGGCGCCGTCTGCGCGATCGGGTGCGCGCCGGGCTGGCCCCCCACGTGCCGACGGTCGAGGCCTTCGCCCCGAAGATGACGGTCGGGAGCAGCGGCACCCTGGAGACCCTGGCGCTCATGGCCACGCTGCGGACCGGCCGGCCCCGGCCCCGCTCGCTCAACCAGCTCACCGTCCCCGCCGGTGCGCTGGCGGAGCTCGCCGACGAGCTGGTGCGCAGCGACGCCGAGACCCGCCGGCGCATGGACGGGCTCGACGAGCGCCGCCTGGATCTCATCGTGCCGGGGGCGGTCCTGCTCGACACCGTGCTCGCGATGTTCGGTGTGGACGAGCTGGTGATCAGCGAGTGGGCGCTGCGGGAGGGGCTGCTGCTGGAGGCGATCGGCCGCCACGACCCGGCCGATTGGTCGGAGGACCCCCGGGCGATCCGCCGGGCCTCGGTGGTGGCGTTGGCCCGCCGCTGCTCGTGGCCCGAGGCCCATTCCCGCCACGTCGCCGCGCTGGCGATCTCCCTGTTCGACCAGACCGCCGGGCTGCACGGCCTCGGCGAGACCGACCGCGAGCTGCTCGAGGCCGCCGCGCTCCTCCACGACGTCGGCGAGCACATCGACCACGAGGACCACGACCGCCATGCGGCCTACCTCGTCGCCCACGGCCGGCTGCGGGGCTTCACCCCCGAGGAGGTGCGGGTCCTGGCCGGGGTGGTCCGCTGGCACCGCCGGGGGGAGCCGAAGGCCGACGACCCGCTGGTCGGCCCGCTGGAAGGCCCGGCTCGCGAACGGGTGCGTCGCCTGGCGGCGCTGCTGCGGATCGCCGACGGGCTCGACCGGGGGCGCCGCCAGGTCGTGACCGGCCTGCGGGTCCGGGTCGACTCGTCGCTCGTGCTCGTGCGGGTGAGCGCCGCGGGTGACCCCGAGCTCGAGCTGTGGGGTGCGCGCCGCAAGCGTGACCTCTTCGAGCGGGTCTTCGGGCGGGAGCTGGAGGTGACCTGCCATCCCGCGGCCCGCTCCGCGCCGGAACCGACGGGCGTCGGGTCCGACGAGCCGCGTCGCGCCGGGGCGACTTGAACCGCCGGTTCGCGACCCCCACCATGTGCGAGAGGTCCCCTCACCCCGTCGGGAGTGGTGCGCCATGTGGCTGACGGTGGCGATCATCGTGGCCTGGGTCGTGCTCGCGGTGATCGTCGGCCGGCGTTCCCAGCGCCCGTCGGTCGGCGCCGTCGAGGCGGTGGAGCAGCACCGCCGAACGTTCGCGG
>CALEDW010000212.1 GCA_937949585.1 uncultured Acidimicrobiia bacterium | reverse complement strand
CCGGGAGGTGGCGGGCCGGCTCGGCTACGAGCACGCCTGGTTCAAGCGGGAGATCGCACGGGTGCGCCGCGGCGGCGCCCCGCCCCCGGAGCGGCCGGACCTCCCGGCGGCCGGGCGGGCCGAGGTCGCGGCGATCCGGGTACCGCGGGAGGCCCAGGCCCTTCGTGTCCACGTGCAGCAACCGGAGCTCACCGCGGGGTGGTTCGGCCCCCACCTGCTCACCGACGACCTGGCCCGGGAGGTCTGGCACCTGCTCGAGCGGTCCGGGTCGGTCGAGGCGGCCCTGAGCGCCGACGACGGACGGCTGGGGCCGGTCTTGCACCGCCTCGCCAACGAAGAGGTGATCGGGGATGCCGACCCGGAGGTGCGGCGCACCACCCTCATGCTCGACCTCGCGATCCCGGTGGCGGAGCGGCTCCTCGAGACCCTGGTGGCCGCCGAGGACGCGGGGGCGTCGGAGTGCAAGCGCCGGCTCGACGCCGCCGTCACCGCTCGGGCCGACGGCGACTGGGCGGACGGTCGGGAGGCCGCCGAGGAGTTGGTACGCTTCCTCACCGGATGGAGCGGGGCCTGAGCGACCTGCCGGACGGCGTCGCACCCCCCGCCCCCCACGGCACCGGTGCCGAGGCGCCGCCGTGGGCTCCCCAGGTTGCCGAGCTGGTCGGCCGGGCGCGGGCGGCGGCCCGGGTCTCGGTCACCACCGGCGAGGTGTTCGCCGCGCTCTGGGAGCTGGAGCCCAGCACCGAGGAGCTTGCGGCGATCTACGCGCACCTCGAGGGCGCCGGGCTGGCGGTCGTCGACGAGATCCGTGAGGAACTCGAGCGGGAGGACCATCAGGACCGACGCCGGCAGGCGGGCGTCACCGTGGCGGGGATCGTCCCGCCGGGTGACGGCTTCCCGAGGGTGGGCGAGGTGGCGTCCCGGCCCCACACCGCCGGGGCGCGTCACGCCCGCCGGGCCGGACGGGTCGAGGCCGTCTCGGTCGACGCGGTGCGCGCCTACCTCCAGGAGATCGGACGGGTGCCGTTGCTCACCGCGGAGGAAGAGGTGAGCCTGGCCCGCCGGATCGAAGCCGGGACCGTGGCGCAGGCCGAGCTCGCCGACGCCGACCACACCTGCCCGGCCGCCCGGCGGGCCGGCCTCCAGGCGGTGGTCGCCGACGCCGACCTCGCCCGCCGCCAGCTCGTGGAAGCCAACCTGCGCCTCGTCGTCTCGATCGCCAAGCGCTACGTGGGTCGGGGCATGCAACTGCTCGACCTCGTGCAGGAGGGCAACGTCGGGCTCATGCGGGCCGTGGAGAAGTTCGACCACAGTCGCGGGTTCAAGTTCTCCACCTACGCCACCTGGTGGATCCGCCAGGCGATCACCCGGGCCATCGCCGACCAGGCCCGCACGATCCGGATCCCGGTGCACATGGTGGAGCAGATCAACCTCGTGGTGCGCACCCAGCGTGACCTGGTCCAGGAGCTGGGCCGTGAGCCGACGAACACCGAGATCGGGGAGCGCCTCGACATCAGCACGGCGCGCGTGGAGGAGATCTCGCAGATCGCCCAGGAGACCGTCTCACTGGAGACGCCGGTCGGGGAGTCCGACGACGCGCAGCTGGGCGACTTCGTCGAGGACACCTCGACCCGGGGACCGGAGGAGCTCACCGATCTGCTCGTCCTGCGGGACGAGCTCCGGGAGGCCCTGGCCGAGCTCTCCGAGCGCGAGCGGGAGATCATCGAGATGCGCTTCGGGTTGCGCGACGGCCGGGTCCACACCCTCGAGGACGTCGGGCGGGTGTTCCTGGTCACCCGGGAGCGGGTTCGCCAGATCGAGGCCAAGACCCTCGCCAAGCTTCGCCACCCGGCGCGGGCGCAACGCCTCCGGGCCTTCCTCGAGGACCGCTAGGGTCCGCCGGGCGCGGGCGGGACCGGTTCGGGGCGGGCGGCGCCGGCGCCGGCGGAGCGATCCGGGGCTGCCTCGACCGTGACGTCGGCCGGCGGCGGGGGGGCGCCGGGGGCGGGCTCGTCGTGGCGGAGCCGCTCCACCCCGAGCTCGACGGCGGCCTGCAGACGGTCGAACACCCGGCTGTCCCGGAGACGCTCGAGCCGGCGGCGCAGCTGCTCGTCGCGCGCCCGGCCGGCGCGGGCGCCGATCACGTAGCCGGCGACGAACCCGGCGACGAGCGCCAGACGCCACTTCACGGCCTCCTTCTAGCAGGCGGGCCGGGGGCCGATCCGCCCGGCGGTCGGCTGGTAACCTGCCGCCGTCGTCCGGGGTAGCTCAATTGGCAGAGCAACGGGCTGTTAACCCGTGTTGTTGAGAGTTCGAGTCTCTCCCCCGGAGCCCGGCCGGGCGTCGGTCCTCGGGTCACGGCGGAGCCGGCCCCGTGCGGGGGCCGTAGCTCAGTGGTCAGAGCAGGGGACTCATAATCCCTCGGTCGCAGGTTCGATCCCTGCCGGCCCCACTCGCGACCACCGGCGCCGCAGGTGTCGAGCTGCGGTTGCAGTGTCGCTGGCGGCCATACTGCTCATCGGATCGCTTGCGGCCGGCACGTCTGCGGCCGCGTCCGGATCCGGGGCCACCCGGACGCATCACGTGCGGCCGGGTGGACGGATCCAGGGTGCGGTGGACCGGGCCCGACCGGGCGACGAGGTGGTGCTGCACCCGGGCACCTACCGGGAGGCGGTGCGGGTGGCAGTGCCCGGGGTGCGGATCACGGCCCTCAGGGCCCGGCTGGGCCCTCCGGCCTCGCCCCCGCCGCCGTGCGGCCCCGACGGGCCGCCCGCGCTGCTGTGCGTGGCGGGGAGCCGTCCGGTACCGGGAGCGGCGATCGTCGGCGTGACCGTCGTCGACGCGCCCGCCGCGGGGGTCGCCGCGCACCGGGCACCCGGCCTCGTGCTCTGGGGGGTGACGGTGCGTCGGGCCGGCGGCGACGGGATCCACCTGCGCCAGGCACCGCAGGCGCGGGTCCGGGCCGCACTCGGCCGGGGAAACCGCGGTGCCGGGATCGCGGTGGCGGGCCGCGGGTCCCGGGGTCTGGTGATCGCCGGCACCTCGCTGGTGGCCAACGGCGTCGGTCTCGACGTGGACGGCGCCGGTCCGGTGACGCTGGTGCACGGTGACGTTCGGGCCGGGTGCCTGGGGGTGCGGGTGCGGGGGGCGCCGGGTCGACGGGCGGTGCTGCGGGTGGTCGACTCGGTGGTGCGGGACAACGGGAGGTCCTGTCCGCCGGGTGACGTGGGGGTGCACGACGCCGGGCTCGTGACCGACGGTCTGGTCGACGTGCGCCTCACCCGTACCCGGGCGGTCCGCAACCGGGCTCAGGGCGCCGGTCCGAGCAACGCCGCGGCGAGCCGATCGGAGGCGGTCCGGGCCGCCGCAAGCGCAGCCGTCGCGTCGGGGTCGGGGGCGACCTCGGCGACGACTGGGTTGCGACGCTCGACGTCCCGGTCGCCGAGCGCCAAGAGCCATGCACCGACCAGCGCGGCGTCGGCGTGGCGCCGCACGTACACGGTCCGCCCGGTGGCCGTGGCCAGCACCTGCGGCCAGAGCGGCTGCCGGCTCCCCGAACCGGCGAGCACGAGGACCTCGGCCCCGGGCGCGGCGCGCTCGAGGCCCCGGGCGACGTCGAAGGCCACCCCTTCGATCACGGCCCGGGCCAGCGTCCCGAGGTCGTGGGCGGTGGTGAGACCGGCGAGCACCGCGTGGCGGTCGGGGCGCCACCACGGGGCCCGGGCGCCGGCGAACCACGGGAGCGCCACGACCCCCTGCGCCCCGGGCGGGCACCGGCCGGCGGCGTCCCAGAGGTCGCCGACGGTCCCTCCACCGAGGCCGGCCAGCCAGGCCAGGGCCGACCCCGCGGCCGACAGGCCCATCTCCACGATCCAGCCCCCGTGAGGAGCGCGGGAGGCGGGCAGGTCGAGTGCAGCACGCCGGGTGACCGGGACCGACACGTTGGCGGTCGTGCCCCATGAGACCATCGGGACGTCCCGGTCGGCGCCGGTGCCGAGCACCTCGCAGGCCCGGTCACCGGCCCCGACGGTCACCGTGACCCCGGGGGGGAGGCCGACCTCCGCGGCGTGCCGCCCGTCGACGGCCAGCGCGGTCACCGACGGCACCGGTTCGGGCAGCAGCGCCGCCATCGCGGCGTCGACCATCGGGGTGCCGTCGGCGGCGTGGCAGCCGGTGCGCGACGCCAGGGTGTGGTCGGTGACGACCGACCCGGTGAGCCGCGCCACGATCCAGTCCCGCGGCGACAGGGCCCAGCGGGCCCCTGGGACCGACGCTGCGGTGACGGCGAGCTTGGCGGCCGCGGTCGCCGTGTTGAGCACCACCCCGGTACGGGCCAGGAACGTCACCGGGTCGACGCCCAGGGCCTGCGGATCCCCCCGGAGGTCCGACCACAGGATCCCGGGTCCGAGAGGGCGCAACCGCCCGTCGAACAGGGCGAAGGTCTCCCGGGCCGCCGAGCACACGACGGTCTCCACCTCCGGCCACCGAGCGGGCTCGGCCCGGGCCAGGTCGGAGAGCACACCGGTGAAGGCCTGCCACCAGTCGTCGGGATCCTGCTCGTCCCGCCCCGGTGCCGGGTGGTGCGTGGGCACGGCCCGGCGGGCCGTCGCCCAGATCTCCGAGGCGCTGCACAGCGCGCCTTTGGTGACCGTCGTGCCGAGGTCGACGGCGACGATCACGGCCCGGGGGTGAGCCCGGCCAGGCGCCGCAGCACCTTGGCCACCGCCGAGAAGTCCTCCCGCCCGTAGCCGGCCTCGGAGGCCGCCCCCAGCAGCTGGCGGGCCGGTCCGGCGCTGAACAAGGGGCTGCGTCGCCGAGCCGCATGGGTGAGCGCAAGGTCGAGGTCCTTGGCCATGAGGTCGGTCATGAATCCCGGTGCCCAACCGGTGCTGGCGGGGCTGTCCGGCACGACCCCCTCGGCGGGCAGGCGGGTCCGCACCGCGACGCAGTCACCGGTGGCGTGGATGAGCACCTCGTGCATCCGGGCCAGGTCGACTCCCTCCTTCTCGGCGAGCACGGTCGCCTCCGCCGTTGCCAGCATCTGCGCGGCGTAGATGAGGTTGTTGCACAGCTTCACGACCTGGCCCATGCCCGGCCCGCCCACGGGCACGATGCGCTCGGCGAAGGCCTCCAGCACCGGGCGGGCCCGCTCGAGCACGGCGGGGTCGCCGCCCACCATGAGGGTGAGCGTTCCCCGTTGCGCGCCGGCGGTCCCGCCGCTCAGCGGCGCCTCGAGGTACTCCGCACCCCGGGAGCGGACCCGCTCGTGTTGGGCCCGCTCCACCTCGGGATCGATCGTCGAGGTGTTCACGACGAGCTTCCCGGGCCCCAGCTCCTCCCACGCGGCGTCGAGCACCCCGACCACGTCGGCCGAGCCGGGGACGCACAGGATCGTGATCTCCGACGCGCGCACCACCCCCGCCGGCCCGTCAGCGGCCACGGCGCCGGCGGCCACCGCCGTCTGCACCGGTCCGGGACTCCGGGAGGCCACCGTCACCCGGTGGCCGGCGGCCACGAGGTGCTTCGCCATCGGCAACCCCATCGCGCCCAACCCGATGAACCCGACGTCCATGCGCACCTCCCGCACCCGCACCTCGAACGCCCGCGCGACGGCGGCCGACGATACCGGGAGCCGCGGGTCGCAGGGCCGTGGGGAGTTGCCGCCCGCGACGGCGGCTCTCTAGGTTGGGCCGTGCGCAACTTCTCGCCGTGGGCGGCCTGGCAGCTGCACCTCGCCGGCCTGGAGCCGCGCCCGCCCCTGCCCTCCGATCCCGACGCGCTCGACGCGCGCCGGGCGGCGGTGGCGGCATGGCTGGCCGAGGCGCTCGGGTCGCCGCCGGCACCGGTGCCCCCGGCCTCCGAGACACGCTCGGTCGACGACACCCCGTGGTACCGGCGCGAAGAGGTGGTGTTCGACACCGAGGCGACGATGAGCGTCCCGGCGCTGCTGCTGGTCCCCCACCGGCGCCGCGAGCCCGGCCCG
>CALEDW010000211.1 GCA_937949585.1 uncultured Acidimicrobiia bacterium | reverse complement strand
GTGACCAAGAGGTGCGCGGCGAAGGCGTCGACGCCGACCACGCGTCGCCCGGGCCGGTGATCCAGCAGCAGGGACCACCGCCCCGGGTCGGTCTCGCCGGGCGGCGCCAGCCACACCGCCCCGTCCTCGGCGTCGTCGAGGTTGGCCGCCACGGCGAACACCCCCCCGTCCGCAGCGTCCCGGTGGTCCACCTCGAGGTGCAGGCCTTCCCGGCGCGCCGTCACGGGGGTGAGGGTCCCGTCCGGATCGTCGGTCCGACACCAGCGCACCTCGGTGGTGTCCTTGGCGGCGGCGTGCACGAAGACCATGCGCCCCGACCGGCTGCGTCGGAGGGAGAGGTGGAAGTGCCGGTCCTCCTCCACGTAGACCTGCCGGTCCGACGACGCCGGCGTGCCGAGCCGGTGCTCCCAGACCTCGGCGGGGCGCATCGTCTCGTCGAGGCGGAGGTACCAGAACCTCCCCGGCGTCACGAACACTCCGCCCGCGGCCACGTCGGGCACCACGTCGGGCAGGTCGGCGCCGCGGTCGGGCACCCGGAACCGCAGCGTGTGGCGCTCGCTGCCGTCGCTGTCGAGCGACCACGCCACGACCGAGTGGTCGGGGGCGGGGACCAGGACGCCGAGGCTCACGAAGCCGGTGCCGCCGGCGAGCTCGTTCTCGTCGAGGAACAGCGTCTCGTCGCGTCCGGGCGGCGAGCCCCTCGGGCGTCGTCCGTGCCGGGGGTGCTGGAGGTGTTCGTCGGTGCGGGTGAAGTACTCCCAGGGCCCCCATCGCACGGGTGCGCTCACGTCGGTCTCGAGGACCCGGCCGCGGATCTCGGCGAAGCAGCGGTCGACGAGCTCGCCGTGCGCGGCGAGCTCGGCGGCGGCGTAGGCGTTCTCGGCCTCCAGGTAGGCCAGGGTCGCCGGGTCGTCCCGGTCGCGCAGCCAGTACCAGTCGTCGACCCGTTCGCCACCGGGACCGGTCAGGCGCGTGGGGCGGCGGGCGGCGACGGGCGGCGACGGCATGGCGGTGGACCTCCCGGTCGGGCGGAGGGGCGACGGTACCCTGAACGTCGATGCCCGCGGACGATGCGATCCCCTACACGGAGGCCGAGCTGGACGCCGTGGCCTGGGGTCCCGACGGGCTGGTGCCGGCCGTGGTACAGGAGGCGGGCACCGGTGAGGTGCTCATGCTGGCCTGGATGGACCGGGAGGCGCTGCGGCGCACCCTCAAGACCGGCCGCTCGTGGTTCTGGAGCCGCAGCCGGGCGGAGCACTGGTGCAAGGGCGAGACCTCGGGCGACCGGCAGTGGGTGCGGCGGGCCGCCTACGACTGCGACATGGATGCCGTGCTCCTCGTGGTCCACCAAGAGGGGCGCGGGGCGTGCCACACCGGGGAGCGGAGCTGCTTCTTCCGGGACTTCGGCTCGGGCGCGACCCCCGGGCGGCGGTGACGGTCACGCTGCACCCCTCGCCGGCCGCCTTCCGGGCGCAGGCGCGCGCGGCGCGGGTGGTGCCGGTGTGGCGGGAGGTCCTCGCCGACCAGGACACGCCGCTGTCGGTGTTCCGCAAGCTCGTCGGCGATGGACCCGGTTTCCTGCTCGAGTCGGTGGAGCACGGCGACCGCTGGGGTCGGTTCTCGTTCGTGGGGCGACCGCAAGCGACGTTCGTGGTGCGGGACGGGCGGGTCGAGGCGGAGGGCGCGGCACCCGACGGCGCCGCCGAGGCCGGTGGGGTGCTCGCGCTCCTGCGGCTCCTGGCCGCCCGCCACCGCTCGCCGGCCCGGCCGGAGCTGCCGCCGTTCCACGGCGGCGTCGTCGGGTACCTCGGCTACGACGTGGTGCGGGAGGTCGAGCGGCTCCCACACCGACCGCCCGACGCGGTGGGCTGGCCCGACGCCCTGTTGATGCTCACCGGGCAGGTGGCGGCGTTCGACCACTTCGGGCAGCGCCTGTACCTCATCGAGAACGTGGTGATCCCCGCCGGCGAGGGTCCGGGCGCGCTCGACGCGGCGTACGAGGCGGCGGCGGAGCGCCTCGCCGTGTCGCTCGACGCGCTGGCCCGCCCGCTGCCGTCCGAGCCACTGCCCGAGCCCGCCGACGCGGCGATCGAGCCGGCGCCGGCCACGCCGACGATGAGCTCGCGCCGGTACCGGGCGGCCGTGGAGGCCGCCCGGGAGCACATCCTCGCCGGGGACATCTTCCAGGTGGTGCTGGCGAAGCGCTTCGACCTGCCCGGTCGCTACGACCCGTTGTCGGTCTACCGGGTGCTGCGCCAGGTGAACCCGTCCCCGTACATGTACTACCTGCACCATCCGGAGGTGACGCTCGTCGGGTCGTCTCCGGAACCGATGGTGCAGGTGCGCGATGGGCGGGTGATCTCCCGTCCGATCGCCGGGACCCGCTTCCGGGGCCGGGACGACGCCCACGACCGGCGTCTCGCCGCCGAGCTCGCCGAGCACCCCAAGGAGCGGGCAGAGCACCTCATGCTCGTCGATCTCGCCCGGAACGACCTGGGCCGGGTGGTGCGCTTCGGCACCGAGCGGGTCGACGAGCTGATGGCCCTCGAGCGCTACTCGCACGTCATGCACCTGGTGAGCCAGGTGTCGGGCGAGCTGGCTCCCGGCGCCGACGCGGTCGACGTGCTGGCGGCAACGTTTCCGGCCGGGACGGTGAGCGGCGCGCCGAAGGTGCGGGCGATGGAGATCATCGACGAGCTGGAGCCCGTAGGGCGGGGACCGTACGCCGGGGTGGTCGGCTACCTCGACTTCTCGGGGAACCTCGACACCGCGATCACGATTCGCACCATGTGCTGGCGGGACGGCCGCGCGAGCGTCCAGGCCGGGGCGGGGATCGTGGCCGACTCGGATCCCGCCGACGAGGACCTCGAATGCGCGAACAAGGCCCGGGCGCTGCTGGTGGCCGCGGCCGCCTCGCGCCGCCTCCGGGCCGGCGTGGACCCGGGCCCGGCCGGCGTGGCCCCGGGGGGCGGTGCGGCGGGATGAGCGTCCTGCCCCGCGACCTGGTGCGGGTGCGGGGACCCGACGCGTTCGCGTTCCTCCAGAGCCTGGTGTCCCAGGACCTCGACGGGATGGTCGACGGCGAGGTGCGCTGGTCGCTGCTGCTCACCCCGCAGGGCAAGGTGGACTCGGTGTTCCGGGTCCTGCGGGTCCGAGACGAGGCGTGGCTCGACGTCGAGGCCGGGTGGGGGCAGGCCCTGGCCGCATCGATCGGGCGGTACCGGATCCGGGTGCGGGCGGAGGTGGAGGCCGTCACGGCCGGCTGGGGGCTGGTCGCCTGGCGGGGCGCACCGCCTGCCCCCGCTGACCTCCCCGCCGACGTGCGCGCCCTGCCGCCCTGGGCGGTCGGTGCCGTCGGCGTCGATGTGGTCGGGCCGGAGGAGCGGCTCGGCGAACTGTCCGGGCGGGGGATCGACGCCGACGCCTGCGAGCGGGAGCGTCTCGAGGGTGGGGTCCCGGCCCTCGGCACCGAGCTCACCCCGGACGTCATCCCCCAGGAGGCCGGGCTCGAGCGGCGCTGCGTCTCGTTCACCAAGGGCTGCTTCCTCGGCCAGGAGCTCGTCTGTCGGATCGACGCCCGGGGGCGGGTCCGGCGCCGGCTGCGGCACCTGCGGGGTCCGGAGGGGGTGGCGCTCACCCCGGGCGCGACGTTGCGCCTCGGGGACCGGGAGGTCGGTCGGGTGACCTCGGCGGTGCCGGGCGTGGCGCTCGGCTACGTGCGGGCCGAGGTGGCGCCCGGCACGTCGCTGGAGGTCGAGGGCTTCGCCGGGCCGGTGGAGGTGGCCGAGAGCCCGGCCCTCTGAGGGGGCGGGCCGGGCGGGAACCAGACCGCGAACGTCGTGCCGCCCGGGCCGGGGTGGACCAGCTCTGCCCGGCCACCCATCGCGGCGGCGAGCTCGGCCACGATCGCCAGGCCGAGCCCGGTGCCGACCGCCCGCCCGGCCGGAACCGGCGAGTCGGGTCCCGGACGGGCGAAGGGGCGGGCGCGCCGGGCCGGATCGAGGCCGGGGCCGTCGTCGGTCACCGTGATCCGAAAGCCCGGCGGGGTCGCGGTGGCCTCGAGGTGCACGTCGACCCGGCCCGCGGCATGGCGGAGCGCGTTCTCGACCAGGTTGGCGACCACCTGCCCGAGGCGGGTCGCGTCGAACGTGGCGGGCAGCTCCGAAGGTGCGATGGTGTGCAGCCCGACGCCGAGCCCGGCGGCCTGGGGGGCGAACGCGTCGACGGTGGCCGTCACCACGGCCGCCACGTCGCCGCGGTCGGGGTGGAGGCGGAAGCGGTGGGCGTCGAGCTGCGCGAGCGCGAGCAGGTCGTCGACGAGGCGGCCGAGGCGACGGGCCTCGGCCTGGATCACCGCGGCGACCCGGGGCAGCTCGTCGGCGGGGACCACCCCGTCGGTGATCGCTTCGGCGAAACCGCGGATCGCCGTCAGGGGCGTGCGCAGGTCGTGGGTCACGCTGAGCAGGAACGTCCGCTGGGCGTCCTGGAGCTCCTCGAGCCGGCCGGCCATCGTGTCGAGCACCCCGGCCAGCTCCCCGAGCTCGGTGCGGTCCCGCCCGGGCGGCGGTACCCGGGCGGTGAGGTCCCCGGCGGCGAGCCGGCGGGCCGTCTCCCGCATCGCGGTGATGGGGCGGGTGAGCCGGCGAGCGAGCAGCGCGGCGGTGGCCGCGGCGATGAGCGTCGCGACGGCGGCGGATCCCAGGAACAAGCGCTGGGTCGTCGCCCCCGGGGCCCGCTCGACCTGCTGGGTGAGCAGCAACACCGTGGTGCCGCCCGGCCCGGTCCCGAGGGGGACGGCGAGGAAGACCGTCCCGGCCCGCTGCCCGTCCACCTCCTCGCCGGTCAGCAGTCGGTCGGGTTCGAGCTCGGCGGCCCGCAGGCCCGCCGGCAGGTCCTCGCCGACGGTAGGCAGGAGCGGCCGCCCCGACGGCCCGGTGAGGCCGCCGATGACGGTCCCGTCGGGCCGCACCGTGAGCACGCGGGCACCCGAGGCGGCCAGGGTCGAGCGCAGCACCCGGGCGGCGAGCACCCCGCCGCCCCGCCCGGCACGCAGGCGCAGGGCGCGCTGGGTGGCCCGCAGCTCCCGTGCCAGCTCGGGCGCCCGGTTGCGCAGGTCGGTGAGGGCGGCGCGCTGCGCGTCCCGGCGGGTGAGGCTGAAGGTGAGGGCCCCGGTGACGGCCACGGTGACCAGTGCCACGGCGAACATGGCGGCCAGGAGCCGCGCCCCGAGACGCCCGCCCACGGCCGGCCTAGTCCCCCGGTCGGGGGGCCGGGGCCTCGAGGCGGTAGCCCACCCCCCGCACGGTGGTGATCCGCACTGCGTCGCCGAGCTTGCGCCGCAGCTGCGCGACGTGCACGTCGACGGTGCGGGCGTCGCCGTACCAGTTCGCACCCCAGACCCCGTCGAGGATCTGGGCCCGCGACAAGGCCCGCCCGGCGCGTGCGGCCAGGAACGCGCACAGGTCGAACTCCCGGGCGGTGAGCTCCACCGGCGCCTCGCCGGCGCGCGCCGTGCGGGCCGCCAGATCGAGGTGGAGCCGGCCGACGTCGATGTGCTCGGGCGGCCCGAGCCCCGCCGCCCGGCGCAGGACGGCCCGCACCCGGGCCGCGAGCTCGGCGGGGGAGAACGGCTTGGTGACGTAGTCGTCGGCGCCGAGCTCCAGCCCCCGCACCCGGTCGACCTCTTCGTCCCGGGCGGTGAGCATGATCACCGGCACCGGGCTCGTGGCCCGGATCCGACGGCAGACCTCGAAGCCGTCGAGGTCGGGTAGGCCCACGTCGAGGATCACCAACGCCGGGCGGTGCGCCTCCAGGGCCGCCAGCGCCTCCGCCGCGGTCCGCCGCTCGACGACCCGGAACCCGTCGCGGGTGAGGTACAGGGTGACCAGCTCGGCGATGCTGCGCTCGTCCTCGACGAGCAGGACGGTTCCCCGGTCGGTCACCGCGCCGCCGCGATCATCCCCCCGACACACCGGGCGCCGGGTCGAGCCGACCGGTGCGGGCCACCTGGCCCAGCCACGCCGCACTCGGTTTCACGGCCCGGCGCTGCGTGACCCGATCGACGGCGATCAGCCCGAAGGTCGGCATGTAGCCGAGGGCCCACTCGAAGTTGTCGAGCAGCGACCAGTAGAAGTAGCTGCGGACGTCGAGGCCGTCGTCGAGGCAGCGCCGCACCCCGGTCAAGGCCTCGGTGACGTAGGCGATCCGCTGGCGGTCGTCGGCGGTCCCGATCCCGTTCTCGGTGACGTGGATCGGGCAGCCGGAGACCTCCACGGCCCGGCGGATCGTCGCCTCGAGGGCCTGGGGCCAGTACTCGTAGCCCATCTGCAGCACGGGTACCCCCTCCGCCGGCCCCAGCGGCACGGGTGAGTCGGGACCGAAGCGCATCCGGCTGTAGGTCTGGACCCCCACGAAGTCGTCGCCGCGGACGGCTTCGAGGTAGATGTCCTCCATGGTGTGGCGGACCCGGCGCATGTGCTCCTCACCGCCCGGTTCGGCCACGAACTCCGCCATCGAGAGGGACAGGCCCACCGGGAAGTCGCCGGGCCCGGCTTTCAGCGCCTCGTA
The DNA here is from genome assembly GCA_937949585.1 of uncultured Acidimicrobiia bacterium. GTDB lineage: Bacteria > Actinomycetota > Acidimicrobiia > IMCC26256 > CALEDW01 > CALEDW01. Next base: position 7,120 of record CALEDW010000211.1, on the reverse strand, counting down.
GGCGAGCCGGTGGGCCCGGATGAGCGTGTCGTTCGCCCGCTGGTAGCGGTCGACGTCGCTCACGCCGGGGGGGAAGGCGGCGAGGAAGTAGCCGAGGGTCGCGACGATGTTCGGCTCGTTGATCGTGCAGGCCATGCCGATCTCGGCGCCGAGGGCGGCGACCGCCCGTTCGCAGAACCGGGCGAAGCGCTCGGCGGTGACGGGGTCGGACCAGCACTCCCCGGCGGCGGCCCACCGAGGAGTCGTGAAGTGGTGGAACGTCACCACGGGCACCAGCCCGTGGTCGCGGCAGCAGGCGATGACCCGCCGGTAGTGGTCGAGGGCGGCGGTCGAGAACTCGCCCTCCTCGGGTTCGATCCGCGACCACTCGACGGAGAACCGGTAGGCACCGAAGCCGAGGGCGGCGAGCAGGGCCACGTCCTCGGGGTAGCGGTGCCACTGGTCGCAGGCGTCGCCCGAGGGCTCGGCGCAGGGCGTCCCGGGTCGGTGCTCGAAGGCCCACCAGTCGTTGTTCCAGTTGCCGCCCTCCACCTGGTGCGCGGCGGTGGCGGTGCCCCACAGGAACTCGTCGGGGAACGTGAGGGTCATACGGGCCACCCTAGACTCCCTCCGGGGTGAACGTGCTCGACCGGATCCTCGCCGCCAAGCGCGACGAGGTGACGATCCTCCACCGGCCGCAGACGGCATCGCTGCTGCGCGACCGGGCGCTGGCCGCCCCGCGGCCCCGACCGTTCGCCGCCGGGTTGCGCGACCCGGACGGTCGGCTGGCGGTGATCGCGGAGCTCAAGCGGCGCTCCCCCTCGAAGGGCGTGCTCGCCGCCGACCTCGACCCGGCGGCCTGGGCGGCGGCGTACGAGGCCGGTGGCGCCGCGGCGCTGTCGGTGCTCACCGACGGTCCGTTCTTCGGCGGCTCGGTGCAGGACCTCACCCGTGCCCGCGGCGCGGTGGGCCTGCCCGTGCTGCGCAAGGACTTCGTCATCGACGCGGTGCAGGTCTATGAGACCCGGGCGATCGGGGCCGACGCCCTGCTGCTGATCCTCGCCGCGCTGGGCGACGACGCGCTGGTGGCCGACCTGCTCGCCCTGGGGGCCGAGCTCGGCCTCGGCGTGCTCGTGGAGGCGCACACCCCGGGCGAGGTGGAGCGCGCGCTCCGTCTGGGTGCCACGCTGGTGGGCGTGAACGCACGCGACCTCACGACGTTCCGGGAGGATCTCGACGGGGTCGTGCGGGCCGCAGCCGCGATCCCGCCGGAGGTGGTGGCGGTGGCGGAGAGCGCCGTGCGCACCCCCGACGACGCCCGCCGGCTCGCCGACGCCGGCTACGACGCGGTGCTGGTGGGGGAGGCCCTCGTCCGCAGCGACGACCCGGCCGGACTCGTGTCCCGCCTGCGGGTCGGTCCGGTCGACGGCCGGCGACGGCGGGGGGCATGATGCGCGCCGACGCCGGCAGACCCGACCGGAGGGACGCGCCGTGACCCGTTTCCACCTCCCCGAGGACCAGATCCCCACCGCCTGGTACAACGTCACCCCGGACCTGCCGGAGCCGCTGCAGCCGCCGCTGCACCCGGCGACCCGGGAACCGGTGGGCCCCGACGACCTTGCGCCGCTGTTCCCCGGCGCGCTGATCGCCCAAGAGGTGGCCGCCGAACGCTGGATCGACATCCCCGGCCCGGTGCTCGACGTGCTGCGCCTCTGGCGGCCGACCCCGCTGGTGCGGGCCCGGGCCCTGGAGGAGGCGCTCGGCACGCCCGCCCGGATCTACTACAAGGACGAGTCGGGCTCGCCGGCCGGGTCCCACAAGCCGAACACCGCCGTCCCGCAGGCCTACTACAACGCCGCGGAGGGGGTGCGCCGCCTCACCACCGAGACCGGCGCCGGACAGTGGGGCACCGCGCTCAGCTTCGCCTGCACCCGCTTCGGCCTCGACTGCAAGGTCTACATGGTGCGGGCGTCCTACGACCAGAAGCCGTACCGCCGGGTGATCATGGAGACCTGGGGGAGCGAGGTCGTGGCGTCCCCGATCGACGATCCCGGCCACCCCGGATCGCTGGGCCTGGCGATCTCCGACGCGGTGCGCGACGCCGCCGGCCGCGACGACACCCACTACGCGCTCGGCTCGGTGCTGAACCACGTGCTGTTGCACCAGACGATCATCGGGCTCGAGGCCAAGGCCCAGCTCGAACTGGCCGGGGAGAGCGACGGGCCCGACGTGGTCCTGGGGTGCTGCGGCGGGGGATCGAACCTCGGCGGGATCGCCCTCCCCTGGGTCACCGACTCGTCGGTGCGACTGGTGGCCGCCGAACCGGCCTCGTGCCCGACCCTCACGGCCGGGCGCTTCGAGTACGACTTCGGCGACACCGCCGGCATGACCCCGCTGCTGCCGATGTACACCCTCGGGCACGACTTCGTACCGCCGGCGATCCATGCCGGCGGGCTCCGCTACCACGGCGACGCCCCGATCATCTCGGCGTTGGTGCACGCCGGGCGCATGGAGGCGGTGGCCTACCCGCAGGGCAAGACGTTCGAGGCCGCGGTGCAGTTCGCCAACACCGAGGGCAAGCTCCCCGCCCCCGAGGCCGGCCACGTGATCCGGGCGGTGATCGACGAGGCGCTGGCCGCCAAGGAGCTGGGGGAGGAGCGGGTGCTCCTCTTCAACTTCTGCGGCCACGGGTTCCTCGACCTCGCCGCCTACGACGACTACCTCCACGGTCGCCTGGTCGACGCCTGAGCCCGGCCCGAGCCGGCGCGGCATTCCTGCGGGTGCCGGGGCGGGACGGTACCGTCGCGGCGCGTGTTCGTGAAGATCTGCGGGATCACCAACGAGGAGGACGCCCTCCTCGCGGTGGCGCTGGGGGCCGACGCACTCGGGTTCGTGTTCGCCCCGGGCAGTCGCCGGCAGGTCCGCCCCGACGACGTGCGCGACATCCTGCGACGGCTCCCGCCGGGCACGGTGAGCGTCGGCGTCTTCCGGGACGAACGCCCCGAACGGGTGGTGGAGCTCGTCCACCGCCTCGGGCTGACCGGTGCGCAGCTCCACGGCCGGGAACCCCTCTCGGAGGTGCGGTGGGTGCGGCGCCGGGTGCCGTTCGTGATCCAGGCGTTCGCAGCCGGCGACCCGGCGCTGGCCAGTGCCGCGAACGGGCCTGCCGACGTGGTGCTCGTCGATTCGGCCGACCCCGGTTCGGGACGCGTCTTCAACTGGTCGCTCGCCGAGGGTGTCCCCGGAGGGGTGCGACTCATGCTGGCCGGGGGGCTCACCCACGAGAACGTCGCGGCGGCGATCGCCCGGGTGCGGCCCTGGGGGGTCGACGTGGCCAGCGGGGTGGAGGTCACCCCGGGCCGCAAGGATCCCCGTAAGCTGCGCCGGTTCGTCGCCGAGGCCCGCCGGGCGGGGACGGCCGTCGCCGACGAAGACGACCGGCCACCGTCGGGACCGATGCGCCCCTACGACTGGGAGCTGGACGAGCTGGCCGATGGATGACCCCTCTCGTCGTGCCGGCGTCGTGCTGGGCCCGCCGGGCCCCGAACCGGCGCCCCGCGGCCGCTTCGCCGGGTTCGGGGGCCGCTTCGTGCCCGAGACGCTGGTGGCCGCGCTCGACGAGCTCGAGCGGGAGTTCCGGGCCGCCTGGGTGGACGACGCGTTCCGGGCCGAGCTGGCGGGGCTCCTCGCCGGGTACGCCGGGCGCCCGACCCCGCTCACCGAGTGTCGGCGGCTCTCCGACCGGCTCGGGGTGCGGGTGCTGCTGAAGCGTGAGGACCTCACCCACACCGGCTCGCACAAGATCAACAACGTGCTCGGGCAGGCGCTGCTCACCCGCCGCATGGGCAAACGTCGCCTCATCGCCGAGACGGGTGCCGGCCAGCACGGGGTGGCCACCGCGACGGCCGCCGCGCTGTTCGGGTTCGAGTGCACCGTCTTCATGGGCGCGGTCGACGTGGAACGCCAGGCGCTCAACGTGTTCCGGATGCGGCTGCTCGGGGCCCGGGTCGTCGCGGTCGAGGGCGGATCGGCGACCTTGAAGGACGCCATCAACGAGGCGATGCGGGACTGGGTGGCCACCGTCACCGACACGCACTACTGCATCGGGTCGGTGGTCGGACCGCACCCCTACCCGTGGATGGTGCGGGAGTTGCAACGGGTGGTCGGCGACGAGGCGCGGGGTCAGTGCGCGGCCCTGCTCGGCGGCGACCCGGACGTCGTGGTCGCCTGCGTCGGCGGGGGTTCGAACGCCATCGGGACGTTCAGCGCGTTCCTGGAGACGCCGACCCGGCTGGTGGGGGTGGAGGCCGCCGGGCTGGGCTTGGAGACGGGGCGCCACGGCGCCTCCGTCGCCCGGGGGGTCCCGGGGGTGCTGCACGGGGCCCGGTCGCTGTACCTGCAGGACGAGCACGGTCAGATCCGGGAGGCGCACTCGATCAGCGCCGGGCTCGACTACCCCGGGGTCGGGCCCGAGCACGCCGCGCTGGCGGCGGCGGGCCGGGTCGAGTACGTGGCCGCCACCGACGAGGACGCGCTGGCCGGGTTCCGGCTCCTCAGCGCCACCGAGGGGATCGTGCCGGCCCTGGAGGCGGCGCACGCGATCGGCTGGCTGGCCCGCGAGGCCGGCGGTGCCGTCCCGGCGGGGGCCACGGTGCTGGTCACCCTCTCGGGCCGCGGCGACAAAGATGCCGCGCAGGTGGCCGAGCGGGTCGGGGACGGGGTGGCGCCGTGAGGCTGGAGGCGCACCTGCGGGCACGCCGGGCCGAGGGGCGGCGGCTGCTGGTGCCCTACGTCACCGGCGGGCTCGGCGCGGCGTGGTGCGACGTGGTTCGGGCCGTGGCCGACGCCGGTGCCGACGCGGTGGAGGTCGGGATCCCGTTCTCCGATCCGGTCATGGACGGGCGGACGATCCAGGAGGCCTCCCAGCGGGCGCTGGAGCTCGGCGCGACGCCGCTGGGGATCGTGGACGCCCTGGCCCGGCTCGACCCGGGGATCCCGCTGGTGGTGATGACCTACTACAACCCGGTGCTGCGGGCCGGGCACGTGCGCTTCGCCTCGCGCCTGGCCCAGGCCGGCGTCGACGGGGCGATCGTCCCCGACCTGCCGCTCGACGAGCTCGACGGTTGGGCGGACGCCGCCGACGCCGCCGGCCTGGAGACCGTGCTGCTCGCCGCGCCCACCACCCCGGAGGACCGGCTGCGGGCGATCTGCGAGCGGGCCCGCGGGTTCGTGTACGGCGTGGCGCTGCTGGGGGTCACCGGCGAGCGGGACCGGCTGGCGGCGGAGGCGACCGAGATGGGCCGGCGCTGCAAGGCGGTGACCGACCGCCCGGTGCTGCTCGGCGTCGGGATCTCCACACCGGCCCAGGCGGTCGAGGCGGCCGGCGCCGCCGACGGCGTCATCGTCGGTTCGGCGCTGGTCCGGCGGTTGCTCGACGGCGGCGGTCCCGACGACGCCGCGTCGTTCGTGGCGGAGCTGCGCGACGCGCTCGACCGGGCATGACCGACGACCGGGGCGACCACCAGGGCCGCGACCCGGCCTGCGACCTGTGCACGGCGGCGCGCATCACGCCCTGGTACCACGAGGACGAGTGCTGCTGGGTGGCCGAGTGCGAGATCTGCGCGGTGCCGATGGTGGTGTGGCGGCGCCACCATCCGGCGCCACCGCCGACGGTGCGCGACCACCTGCACGCCGTGCTGGGGCAGGTGGTGCGAGACCGCTTCGGCGGCGGGTTCTGGATCGACGACCGGATGCGCAACATCCCCGGCCACTACCACGCGCACGCCCGACCGCAGGGCCGGTTCATGGGGCCGTGGCCCCGGTCGCGCTGAGCCGGGGGGCCCAGAGCCCGGGCGGCAGCGGCCCAGACGGTGCGCGCGGTCCGGGCGCCAGCGGGGGGGCCGGGCCGGCGCGCACGTCGCCGCCCGGGGGGTGCAGCAGCGGCAGGGTCGCGAGCCGGGCACCGATCACCGGGGCGGGATCGGTGCGGAACCACTGTTCGAGGATCGAGGCATAGACCCGCCGGAACTCCAGGGCGACCGGCAGGTTCCCGTCCCGGTCGAGGCGAGCCAGGTCCGGCGGTGCCCCGTGGAGCCCGGCCCGGACCCGGGCGCCCACGAGGAACATCGGCGCGGCGGTGCCGTGGTCGGTTCCCCCCGTGTCGTTGTCGGCGGGCCGGCGTCCGAACTCGGAGAAGGTCATGAGCGTGACCCGCAGCCGCCGGGCCGGGTCGAGCGCGGCGAAGAAGGCCTCGACGGCCTGGTCGAGCTCGGCGAGCAGGGCCGCGTGCACGGCCGGTTGCGCGGCGTGGGTGTCGAACCCGCCGAGTGCGGTGCCGAGGACCCGGATCCCCAGGTCCGCGTTGACGAGTCGGGCGCACAGCTCGAGCCGGCCGCGGAGGCGCCCCTCGGGGCGGACTCCCCGGTAGGCGGGCTTCAACCGCCGGGACAGGTCCATGGCCTCGGTCCCGGTCCGGGCGATCCGGTCCCCCCAGGGTCCCAGACCGGTCGGGGCCGTTCCGAGCGCGGCGTAGGCGTCGAACAGGCGGGCGTCTTCCCAGCGACGTCGGTCCACGCCGAACGCCGAGGACAGGTCGACGGGCAACCCGGAGGCCCGGACGCGGGCTCCCACGAAGGTGAGCGGCACGGACGAGCCGATCACCGCGGCGCACAGGGCGTCCTGGTCGGCACCGGGGAGGGTGTCGAGGAAGCGGCCGAGCCACCCGGTGGGCCCGCCGGCCGGCGGGGCACCGGCCCAGCCCGACATCCAGGTGGTCATCGACGTGAAGTGGCTGAGGTCGGAGGGCACGGCGCCGACGCCGTCGACGATCGCGACCTCCCCGCGGCGGTACCGGGCCGCGAGGCGGGTCAGCGACGGGTGCAGGCCGACGCCGGCGGTGAGGGGGAGGATCTGCTCCCCGGGGACGGCGACCCGGCGGCGCAGGTCCCGGTAGCGCGCCGAGGACCGGGGGATCACCGTGTTCAACCCGTCGTTGCCGCCGGCGAGCATGACGACGACGAGCACCCCGTCGGTGGGCCCGAGCGGCGGGCCGGCCCATGCCTGCAGGGCGCCCGGGAGCCCGCCCAGGGCTGCCCCGGCGGCCAGCGTCCCCGCCCCGGTGGCGCCGAGGCGCAGGAACCGC